>CALXQV010000037.1 GCA_944390535.1 uncultured Clostridia bacterium
TATACCACCATCTACTGCAAAATATCCACATAATGGCATTCTTCCTGAATATGGATAATCATCTCCATAACTATATGTATTTGTTTTGAATGTTTTATCTATTGAGCCATATTAAAATATCTTCCCATCTTCTACTGTTTCAATATACAAATAATTACTATAATCATCATCTGTATAAAATGCGTATGCTTCTCCTCCAAATGCTGATGGTGTTGTTAATTTTGGTTCTCCTAACACTTTCTTTATATCATCTATTGTAGTAGTTGTTGTTACTTCTATATAGTAATTTCCTGTTCCTACACTTATTAATAATTGTGAAGTTGCTGCATTTACTACAACACTAAGTGATAAATTTAATAATAACATTATAATCATTAAAGTAATAAGTAATTTTTTTTTCATATTCCATTGCTTTCCTTTCCTAGGAATAATTTTAATTTTAAAAAAATTGTGATGATTGTTTAATCTTTTCTTTTTATTTTCTTTTCAGATTTTACAATTCTTTTATTTTTCCAATTACATATCTCATTATGTCGTTTACATCTACTACATTAAATATTCCATCTCCATTGATGTCTCCTATTTCTTTTTCTAAATCAGTTAATTCTATTTTGTGTATGATTCCTCTCATTCCATAACTTACATCTACTGCGTTTACTATTCCATCTTGGTTAATATCACCTTTTAAAGTAGTAGGTTCTGCAATTGAAGCAACTTTATTCATACCTTCTGTTGGTTCACTTAATTCATAGACTCCACCATTATATAAGAATATAATGTCATAAGCATATGAATCTGTTTTATCAAATATATAATGTGTTGTATCTATATAAATCCATTTCCCATCCACAAATGCTGCTGTCCACTCATGTGATGTATTTCTTACTGTTGCAGTTGGAATATCGCATAAATATAACATATAATTTGTCAGCATTGTAAATCCTTCACAGTGCCCTGCCTTTTGTTCAAAAATACAGTAAATTTCTTGAGCATCTGCATCTACACCAATTATGTTTCCACCATATGAAATATTACTAATTACCCATTTCCAAACAGCATAAGCTTTTTCTCTATCTGTTGTACAATCAGCTGTAATTTCATCTACTATTGATTTTATTTCTTTATAAGTTTGATTATCTTCTTCTTTTCCATTATAGAAAGAATAAGAATCAATATTTCCATAATCAGCATCATGTGATGTTACCACTCCTAATTCTAAATCCGTTGTTGGTAATGCATTTAAAAGATCTTGATTGGTAACTTGACCTTTGTATGTTTTATTTGTCTTTAAATCCGTAAATTCTATACCATTACGTCTTGCATAGAAATAAAGGTCTAAAAATTCGTGTGAATTTATTTTTTCAAGTGCTGGGGGTAATGCTTCATCTCCTATTGAAACAAATTCTGGTCTAACTGTCATCGTTTTTAGAGATGTACATCCATAAAATGCATAATCATAAAAATATATTATTGGTACTTCTTTTAAATCTACCTTGTCTAAACTTGAACAATTATAAAATGCTGAAGTTCCAATTTTAGCTAAACTATCTGGAAATATTACCGTTTTTAGATTTATACATTCTGCAAAAGCCCTTCTTCCAATACTTGTAACTGTATTTGGTAAAGTTATACTTTCTAAATTAGAATTTTTTTCAAATGCACAGTCTGAAATAGATGTTATATTTCCATTAAATACTACTTTTTTTACTTGTTCTGCATAATCAGCCCAGGCACATGCACTTCCACTCATTTTTCCATCACCAGTAATTGTTAGTGTTCCTTCACCATCTAAAGACCATACAATATTTCCTCCACAGCTACCAGATGCAATTTCATCTATGGCATATGTATAATTAAATTCCATAACAGTAAATAAAAATATTATCAATAATATAGTTATTTGAAATTTTGTAAAAAATTTTTTCATATCAATAATCCTTTCAATTCGCATTTTTATATGATTACTTATATGCTTTATTAACATTATTTTCATATTTTTTTGCTGTAACAACATGATAAATTGTAATACCTAATTTGATTGGCCATGCAAATATTCCTATAAAAAAGGCTAATGCAAATTTAATGATATATGCTACTATCCAAAATTTTTCTGTTAGTAATATAAACCATGTCATCATATTTCCATCCATTAATTGATTAATAATTCTCCAGCCCCATGGAAATCCTGCTAGAAGCCAAGCCATTGTAAATCCATTTCCCATTCCATCTGAAGATCCTATACTAAATCCAATTATTCCTAGAACAACTGTTATCACACATAATTTAATTAATTCTTTTACCGTATCTTTTTTATAGTTTTTCGCTTGTTCTTTATGTTGTTGTTTCATATTCTCATAATTTTGTTCTTGTTTTGCTACTCTTTCTTTCTCACAGTCCTCACATAGTTTACTATCATATTTGGTAGCACATTCTTTACACATAAATTTCCCACAATTAGGGCAAGATGCTACTACTGTTTTATCTGGATGTTCAAAACATCCTACTCCTATATTTGTTTTTACTTGATTTTCCATTTTTATCTCCCTTCTATTTTTTTATTGTTTTTTCTGTTTTCCTTTCCCCCCTTTTCCTTTTCTTAAGAAAGCAAAAAGAAACCTAAACCATGACCAATTATCTCTTGGTCATCGTTTAAGTTTCTTTTATTTTTAGGTACATAAAAAACCTTGTAATTATGGATAATTACATCACTTAAAAGTACATGTGTGTGTGTGTGTGTGTGTGTGTGTGTGTGTGTGTGTTACAGCCCCAAGGGTTTCAAGGTTTTTCATGTTTTCACCTGCTTTCTTTCCTTTTTATCATTTATATTATAGCAAAGATTTTTCATTTTGTGAATATTTTTTGGGAAAATTTTACAAATTTTTTAAAAATATATCTTATACAATTTATTTATGTATATTTTTAAACCTTCTTATATAATTTTATCATAAACTCTGTCCATGTATCACTCTCTTTTTTAGAACTTTTTACGCGAATCTCTCCTTCCTGGTTTTTAATAATACTTTTACAAAAGGCAAGTCCAATTCCTAAACTGGTTTCATTACTGTTTTTTGCTTTATAAAATCTATCAAAGATGTGTCCAATATCTTTCTTATCAATTCCTTCTCCATTATCCTTGATAGTCAATTTTGTGTACATTGTATTTTCTTCTATTTTTATAGTTATTAATTTTGCATGATGTTCAAGTGCATTTTTTACAATATTATTGATTGTTTCTATTGTCCATTTTCTATCACAATAGACATTTTCTTCTTGATTAGATACAATTTCAATATTTGCATGATGTATCTCACACATTGCATTAAAATTCTTTTTTACTTCCAAACATAAATCATATGCGATTTCCATTCTCTTATTCAAAACTAGCGTTTTAGAATCTAATTTTGCTATATTCAATATTGTTTTTATCAACCAATTGATTTTTTCCAATTCTTTTTGACTACTATCTAAAAATTCTTTTTTCTTTTCTTCTGGTAAATCTGTGTATAGCATATCATTTATTAAATTTAAAGAAGTCAGCGGTGTCTTTAATTGGTGAGAAATATCAGCAATCAGTTTTTCTATGTCTTTGTTATTTTTCTCTAATAAACGATTCTTTTCTTTAAGCATAATTGTCATATCATAAATATCATTTTTTAATCTGCTAAAATCACTTTCATCTTGTTCCTTTAAATCAAGAATATCCTTCCCTTTTAGTATTTCTTTACAATAATTGTCTAATGCTTTTAATTTTTGGTTTTGCCTTCGAATATACATACTATATATACCTATGACGCCTAATGTAATGATAATAAAGAAAGTAGAAAATAGGATAATGAGTTTATTAATAATTTCAAAATGCGTATTTTCTATATCGATGTTTTCTGTCTCAAATCCGTATTTACTTAAGATATCTTCTATATCTTTGCTTTCTTCAGAGTTTAAAAATATATCTTGTATGATTTCCTCTTCTTTTTCAGGATATTGTTCTACAATTTTTGCAATTACTTGGTTCGTATAACTATACATAGCTTCTTTATAGTTTTTTTGAATATACCAAATGGTAATGAAGCTAAATATTATAATCGTAATGAATAGTATGGTAACATATATCCATAAATTTCTTTTTTGCTTAGTGTTCATGTTTCTCCTTTTCTTATACTCTATATTTTGTTTTGCCTTTGTTAAGATAAAGTTCAGTCATATTCTTATACTAAAAAGGGAAAAATGAGTCCGTCCCCAAAATCCCGATTTGTATTTATTGTTCGATTCTATATCCTAGTCCTCTAACTGTTTTGATAATCTCTGGTTTATTCGGATTATTTTCTATTTTTTCTCGTATTCTCTTGATATATACAGTTAGCGTATTGTCATTGACAAAATTTTCTTCATTATCCCAAATATAAGATAATATTTGCTCTCTGGTTATAATTTTTCCTCTATTTTCAAATAACATAACTAAAATCTTATATTCTAATGCAGTTAATTCTATTTCTTCTTTATCTTTAAAAACTTTTCCGTAAAGTGTAATTAATTTCTACATGTTTAATCTCTATTTTTTCTTGTTTTTCTTTTTTTAGATTGTGTCTTATCACATTTTTTATCCTAGATAATAACTCTCCTGCATGAAATGGTTTTGTAATATAGTCATCTGCTCCTAGGTCAAA
Source organism: uncultured Clostridia bacterium (assembly GCA_944390535.1). Taxonomy (GTDB): domain Bacteria; phylum Bacillota; class Clostridia; order TANB77; family CAG-508; genus CAG-269. The sequence goes on from CALXQV010000037.1 coordinate 4,665, forward strand.
TCCTTTGACAATATCTTTTTCTTCATCTAGTGCTGTTAAAAATATCGTTGGAATTTCTTGTATTGTTTTCATTTCTTGATATACATCATATCCTGTTCCATCTGGTAAATTAATATCTAATAATAGTAAATCATATGTATGACATCTCATTTTCTCAATTGCTTCTTTTACCGTTTTTGCTGTATAAATACCATATCCTTTTGATTGCAAATAATAAGAGACTGTATTAGAGATGTTTTTATCATCTTCTACTAATAGTATGGTTTCCATATTCTCCCCTTTTCTATTTCTAACATTTTTTATGTGTTTTTTTATTATTTTAATAGATATCTTGCATGTTTCTCTAACATTTTTAGTATAAATGCAATAGATGCCTCCAATAGTTCTATCATTTCTTTTTCGCTATATATTTTATATTCTATATCTTCTTCCTTTTCTATCACTGGAATGTTTCCTATACATCTGTCCTTGATATATTGTATTGTTTTTTCTACATCTGTTTTTTCTATTTTCATCCAATCTACTTCTTGCAAATATGTATTTATCTCTTCTTGATATCGTATCTCTTCTGCTAAGTGGTGGTTATAGATATATTGAGAGAATATTCTAAAATCTTGTGTTTTTATTTGTCTTGCTGTTTCTTTACTACATAATATTCTTTCTCCATCTTTTAAAATTAAGCCAATTCTATTTTTTTCTCCATCAAAGATCCCGCGTTCCCCATATGTTTTATCATTCCAATAATAATCTGTTAATAGATGAACATAATATCCTAATATGAGTGGATTAGAAAATTTTTCTTTATATGTTTCTACAAAGGTTTTTAAATTATATCTTTTTTCTTTATGTTCAACGATTAAGATATCTGTTTCAAAATGTGTCCTTGCATGTGATATATGGTGTGCTATTTCTTTTATAACATAACCATTTGGAATGTCTGGCAGTATATTTCCAAATGTAAATATATTTTTATTTATATTTATCTTTTCACTTATTTTTTTGGCTGTTGCCAAATGAATCGCCCATGTTGGCATTTTTGATTCCCCCTTTATTTCTTTTATCTTATCTTTATTCTGAAATATTGTCAAGAAAAAGAAATATAGTTCTTTTTTCATTTTTTTATCATATATTTAAATAAACAATTTTTACTATATTCTAGCAGTTTTCTGCTATTTTGGAGGTTTTTATGAATGACAAATATATGCATAAAATGAAATTAAAATATTTCCTGATTATTTTTCTGATTGTTTCTATTTTTATCCCCTACACATCAGTTGTTTTGGCAACAGATGATTCTTTGTATGTCTGGTCAAGTAGTGCTAACACTTTAAATATGACAGATAATACAACAAATGCTTCTAATACCACAAATGCTACAAATTCAAGTACAAATACGAATCATTCTAATACAACATCTACAAATACTGCTAACACTTCTAATAGTATAAATATAAATACAACTACCAATACTTCTACGAATGTTTCTAATACTATAGAAGAGGATCGTTCTTTACTTACAAATGCCACAAGCGAAGTAACAGATGATAACACTCTGAATTTAGAATCTGCATCTGCCATTTTAATTGAACAATCTTCTGGCAGGATTTTATATGCTCATAATATTCACGAACAATTGAGACCTGCTTCTGTTACAAAAGTTATGAGTATCCTTTTAATTATGGAAGCATTAGATTCTGGAAAAATATCTCTAACTGATTCTGTTCCTTGTAGTGAGAATGCAGCTTCCATGGGAGGTTCTCAAATATGGTTAGATACCACAGAAACCTTAACCGTTGATGAAATGTTAAAAGCAATTTGTGTAAACTCCGCTAATGATTGCGTAGTCGCAATGGCCGAATATATTGCTGGGTCAGAGGAAGCATTTGTTCAAATGATGAATGATAAGGCTCATGAACTAGGAATGAGTGATACCACTTTTAAAAATTGTCATGGTTTAGATGAAGATGGTCATGTTACTTCTAGTTATGATATTTCTGTTATGTCTAGAGAATTATTAACAAAATATCCTGAGATTACAAATTATACAACCATTTGGATGGATACTTTAAGAGATGGCGAAACACAGCTTTCTAATACCAATCGCTTAATCAAGAATTACACTGGTGCTACTGGTTTAAAAACTGGTTCTACTTCTCTTGCTTTATATAATTTATCTGCTAGTGCTACACGTGATGATTTATCTTTAATTGCAGTTGTTATGAAAGCACCTTCTACAAAAGTTAGATTTTCAGAAGCTCAAAAATTATTAGATTACGGTTTTAATAATTTTTCTTATCAAAGTTTTGGGAAAGCTGGAGATTTGATTCAAACAGTTAGTATTGATAAAGGTGTGCAAGCAACCATTCCTGTTGTATTAGAAAATGATGCTGGTATATTGTTAGCAAAAGGTAATGAAAAAAATATAGAACAAACTGTGACAATTGATGAAACAATTTCTGCTCCTATTTCTAGCGGGCAAAGAGTAGGTGAAATTTCTTTTTCTTTAGATGGTGAAGTACTTAGTACTGTGAATTTAATATCTCAAGTTTCTGTTAATAAGATTGATATTGCAACTATGAGTACAAGGGTATTTTCTAGTTGGTTTAATTTATTACGTTAGAATAATATAGATTACGAGGATAATTATGAAAATCGTTGTGATAAAAAATAAATTTCTCCTTCCTGTATTCATAATCACTATATGTGTACTTAGCTTTGGGATATATCACTTTTCTTACTTATATATGAATGTCTTACCTACTAGTAGCTTTGAAGAAAATACATTTCAAGATAAAATCACGAACCTTATCTATCAAAAAGACAAAATCGCTTATTTGACCTTTGATGATGGTCCTACCTTGAAATCAACTGCTAAAATTCTTGATATATTGTCTGAAGAAAATGTAAAAGCAACCTTTTTTGTAATTGGAAAACATGTTAAAGAACATCCTGAACTTGTAAAGCGTGCATATGATGAAGGTCACTATATTGCCAATCATGGTTATAGCCATAATAATGATAAATTATATGCTAGTCTGGATAGCTTTATAAATGAGATTTTATCAACTGATAGAGAAATTGGCAAGGCTATTGGTATTGAAAATTATTCTTCACATGTTTTTCGATTCCCCAATGGATTTATGTCACCGATTTATAAAAGTAAAAAACAGGAATATGTGAAACACCTTTCTGATATAGGCTATACCTATATAGATTGGAATGTTTTAAATAAAGATTCTGAGAAAAAATATTCTCATACAGAGTTGTTGAATAATTTGAAAACATCTTCTAGAAATAAAGGTACTTTAGTTATTTTAATGCATGATACTTCTGATGTAAATGAAACACATCTTGTTTTAAAAGATTCTATTCTCTATTTAAAAGAACAAGGATATATTTTTCAGAATTTTTATGATTTAAAAGGAAAATAATAGCTTTTATAGTTTCTAATCTTACATAGGTTGCATAAAATAACTTGATATAGTATAATTTTAACAGTAACAAAATAACAGATGTTTTGCAAATGCAGAAAGGATGAACACTGTATGGAAAAGGAAAAAAGAAAAGCTCGGATTGTATATGCAGATGTACATTTCAACATCAAGGAAGAACGGATAACATTTTCAATTAGTATCCAATTTCATGATGATGGAGCACCATTACACATTGGTTTTAGCAACATTGATAATGCCTTGAATTCATTTTTGCTGTTGTTAGGATTTTATTATGATACAGCAAATAGCTTACAGTTTGAAGATTTCAAATCGCTAGTCGGAAAAGATATCAATATTATCTTAGGTAATCCTGGGCTTGCCTTCTCCGCTCCTGAAACAGAAAAGTGGGGGATTTTTGGCACAAATGGGTTTTTCACCGAAGATGAAGTAATGGAGATATTTGCAAAAAATCGAGACAAATAAGCGCAAAACAAAAATCTGCCATGAATATGGCAGAAACGGTGGAATTTAGCTTGAAAATTCCACCGTTATTCTTTGTCCCGTTATATGCAAAAAACATGATACCAGTAATATTACTACATCTCTTTCCTCATTAATTAACTTTTTAAAGTTTCCTTTACTTTTTTTAGCATTTCTGCATATTTTTCCAATTTTGCCTTTTCCTCATCAATTTTACTTTGTGGAGCTTTATTTATAAATCCTGGGTTAGATAACATTTTCTCACATCTTGCTACTTCGCCTTCTAACCTTTTCTTTTCCTCTTGTAATCTTTTTCTTTCTTCCTCTAAATCAATTAGACCTTCTAATGGAATAAACACTTCTATTCCATCTGTAATAATTTTAATCGCATCTTTTGGAATATCTGTATAATCTTTTTGTATGATAACTTCATCTGCAAAACCTAATTTTAATAAAATGTCTTCTACTTCTTTTAATTCTTTTTCATATTCTGAACTGACAATCATTAATTTTGATTTTTTGCTTGGATGGATATTTTTTGTATTTCTAACATTCCTAATTTCTACGATAATTTCTTTTATTTTTTCTATCATAGCTTCTTCTTGATCAAAAACAAATTTTTCTTTTGTTTCTGGCCACTTAGATACAATGATATCTTTTGTTCCGAAACAAATTAAATTTTCATAAATTTCTGCTGTAACAAATGGCATAAATGGATGTAGTAATTTTAGGCAAGTGCTAAATACATGATTTAATACATCACTAACTGCAATTTTTGTGCTTTCATTGTTACTATATATTCTTGGTTTTATCATTTCGATATACCAATCACAAAATTCGTTCCAAATAAATCCATAGATTTTATCTAATGCTACACCTAAATCATAGTTCTCCATATTTCTTGTTACTTCATCTACTAATTTGTCTAATTTGTTTAATATCCATTTATCTTCTATTTCAAGTAAATCTGGATTGTATGCTTTGTTTTTTTCATATACTTCATAACAAAATTCTCTTACTTTTTGTTCATCTGCTAATGAATGTATGATAAATTTACCAGCATTCCATATTTTGTTTGCAAAGTTAGAAGCTTGTTCTAACTTTTCTGGCATATAGCGAATATCATTTCCCATAGTGGTTCCTGATATAACAGCAAATCGTAAACTATCTGCTCCATATTCATCAATAATTTCAATTGGGTCTATTCCATTTCCTAATGTTTTAGACATTTTTCTTCCTTGACTATCACGTACCATTCCATGAATCAATATATCTTTAAATGGTGCTTGGCCTGTAAATTCTAATCCTTGTGACATCATTCTTGATACCCAGAAAGTAATAATATCAAATCCTGTAACTAATACATTTGTTGGATAAAATGTTTTATAATCTTCTGTTTCCATGTTTGGCCAGCCTAAAGTTGAAAATGGCCATAATGCAGAACTAAACCATGTATCTAAGGTATCTTCATCTTGATGTAATTTTGTACTTCCACATGTTTCACATTTTTCTGGCACTGTTTTTGCAACATTGATATGTCCACATTCTTCGCAATAATATGCTGGTATTTGATGTCCCCACCATAATTGTCTTGAAATACACCAATCTTGTATATTATCTAACCAATTAAAATATTGTTTTTCATATTTTTTAGGTATAAACTTTGCTTCATTGTTTCTTACAGAATCTGCTGCTCTTTTTGCTAGTTCTTTCATAGAAACAAACCATTGCTCTGATATCTTTGGCTCTATGGTTGTTTTACATCTTTCGCATTTTGCAACATTATGTGTATAATCCTCTGTTTTTACCAATGCACCAATTTCTTCTAACTTTTTAACAATTGCTTTTCTTGCTTCTATTAATTCCATTCCTTTGTATTCTGGAACTAAGTCACCCATTTTATAATTTTCATCAAATACTTCTACAATTTCTAAATGATGTCTTAAACCTGCTTGATAATCATTCATATCATGGGCTGGTGTAATTTTTACACAACCTGTTCCAAATTCTTTTTCAACAAATTCGTCTGCTATAATTGGAATTTCTTTATTCATAATTGGTAATATACATGTTTTTCCGATTAAATCTTTATATCTTTCATCTTTTGGATGAACAGCAACTGCTGTATCTCCTAGCATGGTTTCAGGTCTTGTTGTGGCAACAATAATATATCTGTCTTTTTCTCCTGTTATTTGATAACGAATATGCCATAAATGAGAAGCTTCTTCTTTGTATTCTACTTCTGCATCTGATATAGAAGTTTTACAACTTGGACAATAGTTAATCATTCTTTTTCCTTTATAGATTAACCCTTTATTATATAAATTAACAAACTGCTCTAAAACAGCATCTGATAAGCCTTCATCCATTGTAAAACGTTTTCTATCCCAATCACAAGAACAACCTAATTTCTTTTGTTGTGTTTCAATTGTTCCTCCATAAATTCTGGTCCATTCCCATGCCTCATCTAAAAATTTTTCTCTTCCCAATTCTTGTTTTATTTTTCCTTCATTTTTTAGTTTTTCAACGACTTTCATTTCTGTTGAAATTGCTGCATGGTCTGTTCCTGGAAGCCATAGTGTGTTATATCCTTCCATTCTTTTAAAACGAATTAATATATCTTGAATTGTACCATCTAATGCATGTCCCATGTGTAATTTTCCTGTAACATTTGGTGGTGGCATCATGATACAATAACTTTCCTTCGTTTTATCCATAGAGGGCTTAAAGTATCCTTTTTCCTCCCATTCTTGATATCTCTTTTCTTCAAAGTCTTTTGGGTTATATTTATCTTGCATCTTCATCATCCTCCCTTCCATGAGAATTGGACTCTTTATCATGGCTTTTTTGTGATTTTTTTATTAATCTTTCCTTATATTCTCTTAAAATTTTTTGTGTTTCTTTTGCAACTGCTATTGTTTTCGTATTCATTTTTGTTTTATATAAGTCTTCTATATCTATACTTAAATACTTTTCCAATTCTTCTTCTGTTAACTCTTCTAATTTTTCCACTCTATGTGGTTTAAAAATCAATTCTTCTAGTTCACCTAATTTTTTCTTTTCTTGCATTTCTGTATCCACTCTTCCTGGCACAAATTTTTTAAATTCTCCCATTTTTTTACCTCCTATATTTTGGTGATTTTTCTTAAATATCAAAAGAGCCCCTATGTATAAAAACATAAGGGCGAATGATATTCACGGTACCACCTTACTTATATAACAAATTTGTTTTTTTATTATATAGGAAAAATCGACTTTTATCTTGACCACATATAAGATTTTTCCATATATAACACTATTGTTATATATCTCTTTAGCTTATAACGTTGCTTAGACGGATATTCTTACTATTCTTTCAGAATATCAACTAAAAAAGCTACCTTCCATTTATCATGATTTAAGAAGCTTACAGCCAATGACTTCTATTCTCTAAAAATCTGTGTAAATGTACTCCTCTTTTTTATTGTTTTTTTATATTATGTTACTATTATGACACATTTTTATGGATTTTACAAGTGTTTTTTTAATTTAATTCCATTTTCTGTTAATTTTCTTTCCTATTGTGCTGCTCTTTTATATAATTCTATAAAATCTTCTTTTGTAACCTCTCTTGGGTTTCCTGGTTTACATGGATCATTCATTGCTTTTTCAGCAAGCATTTCAAAATCTTCTTCCTTTGCACCATAATCTGTAATTTTTGTATCAATTCCCACTGTTTTACTTAATTCTGAAATCATCCATACAAATGTATTAATGACATCTTGGTCATTTAATGTTTGAGCATCTGGTCTTCCGATGTTCATTAGGATTTCTCTAAATCTTTGCGCAGTTGCTGGATCTTCACCATTAAACCTCATAACTGTTGGTAATAACATCGCATTTGCAATTCCATGTGGTGTATCATATACAGCCCCTAATTGATGTGCCATTGAATGAACAATTCCAAGTCCTACATTAGAAAAGCCCATTCCTGCAATATATTGTGCCATCCCCATCATTTCAATAGCTTCTTCATTTTTTTCGTTAACTGCTGCTGGTAAATATTTAAATATCATTTGGATGGCCTTCATATGAAACATATCTGACATTTCATTATGTGCTAAAGTAATATACCCTTCTACTGCATGTGTTAATGCATCCATACCTGTTGCTGCTGCTAAACTCTTTGGCATTGATGCCATTAATTCAGAATCTACAATTGCTAAAATTGGTATATCATTAGGGTCTACACATACCATTTTTACTTCTGCATCCTCGTCTGTGATAACATAGTTTATTGTCACTTCTGCTGCTGTTCCTGCTGTTGTTGGAAGAGCAATCATTGACATTCCTTTATTTACTGTATTTGATAATCCGTTTAAAGATTTAATATCTGCTCTATCTGGATTTGTCATAACAATTGATATACCTTTTGAAGTATCAATACTTGAACCTCCTCCCACAGCTACAATTAAATCTGCACCAGATTGTTTACACGCTTCTACTCCATCTGTTACATTTTTTATTGTTGGATTTGGTTTTATTTCATCATATAAATCATATGGTATGTTTGCTTTGTTTAATACTTCTTCTACTTTAGCAGTCACGCCTGCTTCTACTAAAGATTTATCACTTACTAGAAATACTTTTTTAAATCCTCTTTTTTGAATTTCCTCTGCAAGTTCTTCCCTTGCTCCTTTCCCAAAATATGAAGTTTCGTTTAAAACAAATTTCATTGACATTTTTTATTTCCTCCTTAAATATTAAATTATATTTTTATCCTTCTTGAAAATCTGATGGTATTTCAAAAATTTGATTATCTATATGATATGATACATCTACTTGAATAAGTTCAGATTTATCTCCTGTGATTGTTTTTATATATTGTAAATCATCACCCTCAAAATAGAATCTTGTATTTGTATTTTCTTCTATAACACTGTCCTCTTCATTCATTAAGAAATAGGATACTCCTTTATATTCTTCATATTTATATGTTTTTCCATCTATTTTTTCTTCACCTTTTTCTGGTTCTTGACTTTGTATCACACGATTTAATTCATTTGATAATTCGCCAAGTCCTGTTGTATTATTTTGGTACATATAATATTTTTTTGTTTGATACATTAATAAATAGGTATTTCCATCTTTTACAATATTGGTTAAGTGTTTTCCATCATTATATGTGTCAATATTAGCAACATCACCACTTCTTGAAACTGTATATTGATTATCTTCATTTAATTTAAACGTTATTTGATATGTTTCATCTTTCATCATTTTATCATACATTTTTGATAATCTGTTTTCATTTGCTACTTCTGTTACATTTCTTGTTATAAAAAATACAGCTACACTTAATAAAACTAGTGCAATGATGATACTTATTGAAATAATAACTATTTTTCTCTTCTTACTCATTTTATCTCACCTTTACTATTTAATAAACTTTATTTTTATATATACTTTTGTATTTATAGTATAACCAAATTATACCAATAATATTTTTTTATCACAACAAAAAGTTTAAAATGTAATATAAATGTAATAAAGGAGATGTCTTACTTTTTTAAAACATCTCCTTAGAAAAAAACTATTTACTATACTTATTTCGATTTAGAAATTCTAAATTTAGCTTTCTTTTAATCTCCCAAACAAATTCCAATATCTCTTGCAGTTTTTACAAGATCATGGTCCATTGTTACATATCTTACATTGCTTTCTGCTGTACCACCTTGAACAGCACCAATTTCTTTGTTTTCTCCTACAACAACTTCTAATGGTACACAGTCTAGCTTTCCATTTTGGATAACTGTTAAAACTCCAAATTTTCCTTCCATAGCAAGTTCTACTGCTTTTGCACCATATTTTGTAGATAAGACTCTATCATATGCTGTTGGTGTTCCTCCTCTTTGCATATATCCTAAAATTGTACATCTTGATTCTAAACCAGTTAATTTTTGAAGTTCTTTGGCAACTCGGTTTCCTTCTCCACCAAATTTAACACTAATTCCTGCTTTATTATCAATTCCTTCAGCTGAATGTGTTGTTTGTTCAGCGTCTATTGGGTGTGCACCTTCTGAAACAACTACAACACTAAATCTTTTTCCCTGTTCTTTTCTTTTATTAATTGCTTCTGCTGCTTTATGAATATCATATGGTACTTCTGGAATTAAAGCTACATCTGCCCCTCCAGAAATAGCAGATTCTAATGCAATCCATCCTGCAAATCTTCCCATAACTTCTAATACCATAATTCTATCATGTGTTTCTGCTGTTGTATGCAATCTATCTAATGCTTCAGTTGCTACATGAACTGCTGTATTATATCCAAATGTTATATCTGTACAAGCTACATCATTATCAACTGTTTTTGGTACTCCGATTGTATTAATTCCTTTTAAGAATAAGTCTCTGGCTGATTTTTGTGTACTATCTCCTCCTAAAGTAAAGATACAATCAAACCCTGCTTCTTTTACATTTTTTACACATTGGTCTGATAAATCTTCATATGTTACTGTTCCATCTTCATGTTCTACTTTATAATGGAAAACAATAGCATTTGTAGAGGAACCAATGATAGATCCTCCTTTTGGCAATATCCCTGAAGCAATTTCATTTCCATCTAATCTAACATAATTGTTTTTTACTAATCCTCTGTATCCATCGATATAACCATAACATTCAATTCCATTTGTCTCACATGTTTTTTTAATTGCTCTAATAACTGCGTTAAATCCTGATACATCTCCACCATTAGCTAATATTGCTACTTTCTTTAACATAAAAAATCCTCCCTTTCACTTATTATGTCCATATATTATTATATCAATAATATTTGAAATTACAAGTTTTTGGAAAGATTTTTTCAATTTTCTCTTATTCTTTTATTATTTACTTATCTGATGCATATTTGTACTGCTATTTTCTCCTTCACATGCTTCAATTTGGATATTAGGGCCTAGAGAAACTATGGGGCGAAGATAAGTGGACGGGGAGCTTGTATTACCGTTTGAACCAATCAAGCTAGCACCACCATTAAGGTTAACACCACTTACACTGCATAAGCCGAAGCTAACAATAGTTCTGCAGTTGACAGAGCGGGAAGCCAGCCAATATTGTGTTCCTGTAAATAACATATCTCTTACTGTACTACTATTTCCATTATAATCTTTAAAATAGCTTGCTGGGATATTGCTAAATGAGTAAGCTGTTTGTGTTACAGTTAAACTATATACCTTAGTTGAAGTTTCTGTTGTTGGAGTTGTGTATCCATTATCACTTCCTCCTATTCCATTTGTGTTTACTTCTTCTGTACCTATTCCACTTCCTTTTTCCTTTGCATATAGATTTGGATAATTTACGTCACTTCCTGTATATGTTTTGGTCTTTCCATATTGTACACCACTATCTATATATGCATTCCTTGCCTCAATTCCTGTTTCATTCATTTGGTTTTCTATATCTTCTAAATCTACACTTCTTGCTGTTATTCCTAGACTACTATTACTATAAAATTCTTTACACATATCATTTAATAGATACACTCCGTTATTATATCCTAATGCTCCTCGAAAACTTATCTTTTGGTCTGATGCACTATCTGCTATCAAATCTACTGTTCCATTTTCATGAATATTTAAAATTCTCCATTTTATTCCACTTGTTTGGCTTACTGTTTGATTTAAATATCCGCTTTGCGTTGATGGTAAAGTATATTTTGCTGTTGTTTTTGAGTCATAGGTATAATTTACATAGTCTCCTACTTCTATCCCTTCTCTTGTCACATTTTCTACTATATTTTCATTTTCTACTATATTTCCATTCATGTCTACAAAATAGAAACGGTTACTATCTTTAAAGGTTATTTTAAAATTTTCTTCTACTTCACTTACTTCTGTTTTCTCTTTTCCTGTTTCTTTATCTAGTTCTTTTTGTAATTCTTCTTTCTCTATATTTCCATATTTATTGTTTCCCATCGCTTGTACAACTGCTTTTTCTACGACTTCTTTTTCATTACTGATTTCTGTATTTTCTTTAGCTTTTTCAGCCTTTTTTATAAGCCCATTATCTCCTGTAATAGTTCCTATTGTAATTCCTACTAAAATTAGTAACACAATAATAGTGATTATCAATGCTATTAATGTAATTCCTTTATGTTTCTCGAAATCTCTGTATTTTGTTAACGATTTCATTCTCTTTTCTTCCTTTCCCTTTGTTTTCTTTCTATTTTTACCCTTTTTTAGTCATTTTTATACTTACTAATCTCATGCATGTTTGTGCTACCGTTTTCTCCTTCGCACGACTCGATTCTGATATCAGTTCCTAAAGAAACTACAGGACGAAGGCGATAGGCAGAGTTTCCTGTCGCGGCACTCGAATTAAACATAGCACGACTACCAAGCTTATCATTACTCACATAGCGTAAGCCAAAATGAGCATTATCCGCGCTACAATTGACAGAGCGGGAAGCTATCCAATAAACTGTTCCTGTATTAAATAACATGTCTCTTACTGTACTACTACTTTCATTATAATCCTTAAAATAATTTGCTGGTATGTTGCTAAAATAGTAATATGTTTGTGTTACAGTTAAACTACTTGCTTTGCTTGATGTTTCTGTTGTTGGATTTGTGTATCCATTATCACTTACCTCTATTCCACTTGCTTTTACTTCTGTTGTATCTATTCCACTTCCTTTTTCCTTTGCATATAGATTTGGGTATTGTGTATATGTTCCTGTATTCGTTTTGGTATTTCCATATTGTGTTGTTTCATATACATACCCATCTCTTGCTGCAATTCCTGTTTCATTCATCTGGTCTTCTAAATCTTCTATTTTGATACTTCTTGCTGTTATTCCTAATGTACTGTTACTATACAATTCTTTGCATATATCATTTAATAAATATACCCCGTTATTGTATCCTAATGCTCCTTGGAAATATATGGTTTGGTCTGTTGAGGCAATATCTGCTATTAAATCAACGGTTCCGTTTTCATGAATATTTAAGACTCTCCATTTCATTCCACTTTTTTGGTTTATTGTTTGATTACTTGTGTATCCACTTTGTGTTGCTAATAGACTGTAGCCTGTTGTCTTTTGGTCATAGGTATAATTTACATAATCCCCTACTTTAATTCCCTCTCTTTTTACTGTTTCTCCTATGCTTCCATTTTTATTAATTGTATAACTATATTTCCCTTCTACCGTTACAGTTAATGGATAACTACTATCTGTTATTTCCTCTGGTACTCCGCTTATATTTTCTATTTTGTTTAAGTTATCCTTTAATACATCATTTTCTAATTCTCCATTTGTTCCTATGCTTCCCATTACGGCTATTTTTACTTCTTCTTCTGCATTTTTCTCTTCTGTTTTATTACTTGCCTCTGTTGCTTTTCCTAATATTCCATTTTCTCCTGTTAATGTTGCTATGGTTAATCCTGCTAAGA
>CALXQV010000038.1 GCA_944390535.1 uncultured Clostridia bacterium
TTCCTTTTAATTTGCCCTTTATCCTTTTATTATTATAATACTCTATATATTCTATTATATCTTTTTCTAACTCTTCTATTGTTTTATATTCTTTCATATAAAATAATTCTGATTTTAATAATCCAAAAAAGTTTTCTGCTAATGAATCATCTAAACAATTTCCTTTTCTAGACATACTTTGTCTAATTCCTTTTTCTTTTAATAAATACTGATATTGTTTCATTTGATATTGCCATCCTTGGTCTGAATGCAATATTAAATTGGTATTATCTGGTATCTTACCAAATGCTTTTTCTAACATATCTATTACTTGTGCAAATACTGGGTGTCTAGATAAGTTAAAGCTAATTACTTCTCCATTAAATAAATCTACTATTGGTGACAGATAAAGCTTTTCGTTATGCACTTTAAATTCTGTTACATCTGTAACCCATTTTTGATTTGGTTTTTCTGCTTCAAATTCTCTATTTAATAAATTATCACATATTTTCCCTACTTCACCTTTATATGATTTATATCTTTGTACTCTTACAAAACATTGTAATCTTAATTCTTTCATGAGTTTTGAAACTGTTTTATGATTGATACTGAATCCTCTATTATGAAGTTCCATAGTCATTCTTCTATATCCATATCTTCCTTTATTTTCGTGATAAATGGCTGTAATTTCTTCTTTTACTTCTTTATATTTATTGGGTTCTTTCATTCTATCTAATTCATAGTAAAATGTACTTCTTGTTACTTCTGCATATTTTAACAAAGCCTCTAATTTGAATTCATGCCGTAATTCATCTATTACTATTACTTTTTCGGATGTTTTGGCTTTGTTCTTTCCTGAACTAAGGCTTGCAATTTTTTTAAGTACGCATTTTCCATTCTAAGTCTTTGAACTTCTTCAATTAGATCTTCTTCATTTTCTTTAGATAATTTCTTTTTTCTTGGTTTAGAACTCATATTTTTATTTCTACCTCGTCGCTCTTTATATAGAGCTTGTGGTCCTTCCTCGTAATATATACGTTCCCATCTAGTTGCTTGGTCTACACTTCCTAAATTAAAATGTATAGCTGTTTCTTGAGCAGATAAATGGTTTGTATGCGCATATATTCTATCACATTCTGTTTAAATTCTCCACTATAAGATGATTTTAGATTTTTTAATAATCCCTTTTCTCCATGTTTACTATATTTTTTATCCATTTTTTTACGGTTGTCATAGATGGAATGTTAAATTTATTTGCAACACATCGATATCCACAATGTTGTTCATTATAATATTTGACTACTTCTAATTTTAATTTATTTGAATATTTAGACATAAAATGAACCCTCCTTATTAAACTTTTTTGTCTAATAATTTGGGTTCACTTTAATTTTTTTAGGACACCCTCTTTGTTACGGTTAGTATTATTTTTATAACCTATTTAAGTATTATTCTATCGGAACAAGTCCTGTGACTAAATCAATTAAATTTTCATAATTATCTACTACGTCATATTTAACTGATCCATTACTTATTGCTTTAAAATGTTTTTTAGCACATGCAATTTTTCCTTGTTCTGAACTTTTCAGTTGTGTTGTTTGCATACTACCCTTAGTTTCTGCAATAAAATGAATATATTTTATATCTTTATTGTCAAAGACTAATGCCCAGTCAGGATTATAATTTCCAAAAGGTGTTCTTATTTTAAATCCACTTGGAAGTTTTGCATATATTGTAACTTCTCCTTGTTCCAATTTTCTAGCAAATTCCATCTCCACTGCAGAATCTGTTACTACATAGTCATAAATATGTTTCTTAACCTCAAGTGCGTTGACTCCTAGTTTTCCTTTTACACTATTTTTTGTAAATATTTCATTACTAAATTTATCTTCGGTTTTATTATATGTAATTCCATCAATTATGGTTGTCGCCTTTTCATCATTTATCAAATTTGATGCTTTTCTTATAAATTCTTCAGGATTATACTTAAATTGTTCAAATACATCTTGTCTTATATTTTTTAATATTTCAATAATCGTATGTCTTGTTAATCCTGTATCTTTTGCTATACTACCTATTAAGTCGTATTTTGTAGTTACTGGTGTAAAATTATCATATACTGTATTTCTAACTTTTTTAACTACCATAGAATCTTCAGCTTTTAGTTGGCTTAGACTCATTGTATTTCTTTGTTCTCCTTCAGTTACTTTTACTCTCATTTTACTTATGATTAGTTTGTCATTTAATGATTTTATAGACTTTTCTATAAGTTCGTTAGAATCAAAGTCAACTTTATAAATAGATTTTACATTTATTTTATTCCATAAATCTTGAAATTCTTTTTTATAGAAATTATCATTTAATTTTAGATTATTAATATTGTTTTTGTTAGCGTTTTCTATTTCAATTTTTGTTTCTGTAAATAGTGATGTTATCAGTTTTGTATATTCTTCTATATAATCTTGCATTACTTCAGGAATACTTATTGCATTATTAGCAATATCTTCTTTTAATTTATGTGTAATATTATCATTTTCATCAATATAATCATTCTTAATAAAATCTCTATAAATTTTATTTACTATTGTTTCGTCTATTGGTAATGATTTTCCATCTTTATTTACCAATTCTCTATCAATAAATATTTTTTGTTCAAATTTATCAAATGATTTTCTTGATAAGCTTGCAGATATTTCGCTTTGCAATGCTTTCGCAAATGAATCATAGCTTTCGCTTGCTATAATTGTAAGATTATTAATATTAAAGAAATCATCTTCAAGTTCTCTATAATCCATTCTATCCCCATTACTATTAACACAAATACGAAGACCTCTACCTATTTCTTGTCTTTTACTTATCTCAGAGTTATTATTCTTTAAAGTACATATTTGGAAAATATTTGGGTTATCCCAACCTTCTCTTAATGCTGAATGAGAAAATATAAATCTTACAGGCTCTGATAATGATAATAGTCTTTCTTTATCTTTCATAATTAAATCGTAAGCATCCTCATCTGAACTTGTTCCTTCTTTTTTATCATCAATTTTTGAATCAATAAATATTTGCTCATCTTCTGCTAAACCTTTTGATGCTTTTTTGTCTATTGAAAAATAACCACTATGTACTTTCTTTCCGTTTAATGAATCTAAATACTTTCTATAATCTTCATCTATAAATTTATAAAATTCATTATATATGTTATTATATTCTTCCTCGAATATTTTTGCATATTCACCTTTTTTATCGTCTTTATTATAATCTTTATATAATTTTACTTTATCTATAAAAAATAGCGACAATACTTTTATACCTTTTTTATAATATTCTTTTTCTTTTTCAAAATGTGATCTTATTGTTTCTCTTATTTGAATTCTAGCCATATAATCTTCTTTAACACCAATTATCTGACCAGTTGTTATCTCTTTTCCATTAGTAAATTTAACTATATCATAAGACATATTTTGAGCATTTATTTCGCTTATGACATATCCTCTATATTCTTCTAGTTCACCTGACAATTCAAATAGATTTGCCCCAACACTAAACTTTTTAGTTTTCTTTATAACTCCTGTAGACGATTTGGTTTCGATTTCAATATATGCAACAGGATCTGATTTACTTATTTCGACTCTATCTAAATATAAGTATGTATCTTCTGACTTATTGTGTAATAGTTCTATTCCTTTTACGTTTATTTTCTTAACAAGTTTTTGATTATAAGCATCTACTGCATCAAGCCTATACACCATATTATATTTAAATTTTTCTTTATGAGTAGCAGAATAACGAATTATAAATAATGGATTGAACTCTTTAAGCATTTCTTCTGTTTTCCCCATTTTTTGTGGTTCGTCTATAATAAGTATTGGATTAGTTGCTTTTAATACGTCTATTGGTTTTCTAGATTGTAGCTCATCAAGTTTTTCGTATATTCTTCTATTATTCTTAGATTTAGTATTAAATGCTTGATAATTCATTATCATAACTTGTATGCTATTATCTTCTGCGAAGTTATTTATATTTGCTATATTTGAAGAATTATTTGAATTATATACAAAAAATCTTATTTTCTTTTTGTATAATTCTTGAAAATGTTCCTCTGTTACTTGAAAAGATTTTAAAACTCCCTCTCTTATTGCAATGCTTGGAACAATAACGATAAACTTACTCCACCCATAGGCTTTATTCAACTCATACATTGTTTTTATATATGTATATGTTTTTCCAGTACCAGTTTCCATTTCTACAGAATAATTTTCAAATCCTTGGTTATCTGTATAATCTAAGTTATTTTGCTTTTGAACGGCTCTTATATTTTTTCTTAATTCTTCTGTTGTAAGAAAAATTTTGTTGTTTCCAAAAGAAATAATATCTTCAACAGAATTTTGATTCCAGTTTGTTAAATCTACTTTCTTTTTTCTTCTTCCGATTAAGTCATGTCTAGTTCCTTTTGGTTGTCCTTCAAAGCATTTTACAATAGATAATGAAGCATCTTCTTGATATTGTTGCTTTTTAAATTTTAACTTCATTTATTATCTCTCCCTAAATTATATTTATTTCTGTATCATTTGATAGTTTTCTAATTCTTTCAAAAATATTTATTTTATCACTATCAGTTTTAAATGAACTTTCTTTGCATACTATCTTTAAAGGATTACATTTACATATTTCATCTATTATATTTATATCTATTGTGTCATCGAAACAAGCCACTAATGCATTATTTTCTACAAAATAAACATGATTGTTTTTTATTTTTCTTTCTTCTATTGATAAATCTAATGTCAAACCTAAATCTAATATAACTTGTGTTAATAAATCTTCTGCTGTTCTATCTTCTTTTATATTAGATTCAAACATATTTAATTGTGATTGTTGTAAATCTGTTGGTGTATAATATACATCTTTCATATTTGATGAATCTACTTTATATACTCTAAATCCATAATCTATATTAGCATTTGTTTCTTTTTTAATTTTCTTTCCTGCTTGTCTGATTCTTTCTTCACCTATATCACATAAACTTTTATATCCTTTTTTATATGCATCATGCTTTTTACTAATTTTATCAGCCACTTGTATCATAATATATTTTCTATCTAATCCGTCTTCTGCATTCAATTGCATAACTGCATGTGCAGTTGTTGCACTTCCACTAAAAAAATCCATTACAATCATATCTTTATTGTTATACACACTTTTTATTATTCTTTTTATTAACATTAAAGGTTTTTGTCCGTTTTCATAAATTGTTACATCTGTTTCCTTATTTAAGTTAATTGTAGATATATCCATCCATATATCTCCTAGATACTCTTCTATGTATTTATCTAGAAATAGCATTTCTTTATCATCCCATTTAATAATTTCATTTCCATCTTCATTTATTAGCTTACATACTTGTGGTGCATTAGGATTCTTTTCTAGATACTTCGTTATTGTTCTGCTATTTGTTCTATATATCATTCTATCAGCATTTTCTATTTTCCATTTATTTATATCATTATCATTAATTTCAATATTATTTAATTTAAAATATTCTTTTAATGACAGGATCTTCCATTTTTCAGGTTCTATACTCTTATCTTCTATAATATTAGAGTAATATTTCAAATAATTTGCTAAATCATTTTCTGTTTTTTTATGTTTTTCAATAATTAAATTTGCAAAATCACTATTTTTTGAATAGATTAATAAAGATTCCTTTAATTTAGGATATTTCGTTAAGGTTCTCATCTTTACTCCAGATAATTCACTCATTTTTATTGAAATACAATTTATGAAATTTCTTTCTCCAAATATTTCATCACATATTTTTTTTAAATTAAACAATTCGTTGTCATCAATTGATATGAAGATAATTCCATCTCTAGAAAGTAAATTTCTAGCAATTTTCAATCTACTATATATCATATTAAGCCAATTGCTATGATATTTTCCAAAATTTGATGAATTTGATACTAATAAATTTCCATTACTATCAATTTCTCCTGAATCTTTTAATTCTTCATCTAGTGTTTTATTATAATTATCATTGTAAATAAAATCATTACCAGTATTATATGGGGGATCAATATATATACATTTTATTTTATTAAGATATGATTCTTGTAGAATTTTTAAAACTTCTAAATTATCTCCCTCAATATAAATATTCTTTGTATTATCAAAATCAATTGACTTTTCTCTTACTGCTCTTAATGTTTTATTACATGGAGTATTAGCATTTAATATTGCTTCTTTTTTTCCAGGCCATGTTAACTGATATCGTTCTTTGTTTCCTTCAACTATGTCTTTAGAAAGTTCTTGTTTTAGCATATCATAATCTATTTTAAACCCTTCTTCTGTTTCAGTTACACAATTAGGAAATAAATTACCAATTTTTTCTATATTTTCATTAACGATATCTTTTCCTTTTAATTTTAATTTTTTAGTAGATGATACTATGTTTGTGTATACATCCTCAAGGTTTTGCTCTTCTTTTAAATAATCACTCATATTTTTTCTTCCTTTTCTTTTTTATTATTTTATTATTTTTTCTACTTGTTTCCCAAGCTCTAATATTTGTTTATTTAATTCTACTTTTTTATTAAATTGCTTTTCTGCTTTCATTTTGTTTTCGAGTTTATTTATTTCAGGTTGTCACCTAATTTTTCCATTTTATTATCTAATACTTTCATACAACTATATTTCCTATATTTCTTTTTCCTATATTTTATATCACATTTTACTTGTTTGAACAACTTTTTTTTAACAAAATTCTGCTATTTTGTAATATTTTGTGATGTTGTGCCTATTTTTTACTAGATTTTTAATTTTTTAGAATTTTGTAAAGCGTATAAATTAATTATAATAGGAAAACTTAAAATATATTGTGAATTCATAATCTTTATAATAAAATAGAAGTATTAAAAAAATATATATACATTTTATCATATAAATAAATGTAAAAAGAATTTATAAAAATAGGGGGAAATATGAATAAAAAAGTTTATGAAAATAAAATATATAAACTAACACAAGAAATCTTAGACGATGTAATACTAATAGACATAAAAAAGCAAAGACGAGGAAAAATAAAGGAGCAATTACAATCAAATATAAAAGAACAAATAAAGAAAAACTTAGAAGCAGAGTTAGAATATATATCTTCAGATGAGAAAATAAAAGAACTAATACAGTATAACCATTCTGAAAATTTTTTAATAAACATTCCACAAAATGAAAAAATAGTATTGGCAATGGGAATTAATCCAGGTGGTGGATCTGAAATTATAAGGAATCTTGAGGAAACAAAAGATGCAATATTATTTATCAATGATACTTACCTAAAAAAAGAAGAAAAAAACAGTTTAAGAATCTTTAATAATTATTACATTTTCACACATGGATATCATAAAGCAAATTATGAAATTTTTAAAAAAATTCATGCAAGAGCACACTGGGCACAAGATGGATATTTATCTCGTGATGAAATCTATAAAATGGTTAAAAATTCCGCCCAATATAACAATATAAACTTAGAAAATTTAGATATAAAAAAAATAAATGAAACAATTGAACATATGCAAAAAAAGGAGAAACAAAAACATGATGGTCCTTATGTCATGTTTCGGGGATTTAATTTGGTATAGTGATGGAACACAAGAAAATGTAAAAAAAGCTCTAAAAATGGAAAAAAATTATTTTTATGGAAACATAAGAAAAATCATAGAACTTAATATCGAATACTATCATCCAAAACTAATTGTTGTTACAAATGCATCTGCATCAAAATTAATTGAAAGAGCAATATCAACTGAAAAATCAAATCAAAATAGAGAATATGCAGATGTTTTATACCATAAAAATGTTCCAATCATATTATCTGGAATGGTTTCTGGAAGGAGAAGTATGGATAGTTATTCAAGAGCAAGATTAGAAGATAGAATCAAAGAAATTTATAATAAAGTAGAAAATGATAAATAAAAAGAAAACAATTGATTCAAAAAATATATTAAAAGACTTGTTTTACATGACGAATATGAGGATTACTATTGCTAATAAAAATTTCAATCACATCTACACGAACAAAAAGATGATGAATATGATGTTTATATAAATAATATTGACAAGCTTTAAATAAATGCTTTTGTTTCACTTTATCAACAGCATCAATGGGAGAACCATATTTAAAGCTTGTTCTAGTTTTTACTTCAATAAAAACCAATTCATCTTTATCGGTATCCTTTGCAATAATATCAATTTCCCCTTGATGACAAGAAAAGTTTCGTTCAATAATGATATAATTTAACTTTTTCAAATATTCACAAGCCAAATCTTCACCATATTGACCAGTCACTTGTTTAAAATACATATATAACCACCTGCTACTTTCTTAATATAACCTTTTAATTCTAATAAAAATAAATCATTAGAAATTCGGGAAATCGGTTTAGAAGTCTTTTTGCAAAGTTCATTCATAGATATAGGATCAAGAGATATCAAATCATAGAGATATGCTAATTTGCTATCTTTTAATATTTTCTTTTCTAAATTGTTGGAGTGAAGATGCTGAATAATAGATGTATTATGAGAATGAATTTGTAAGCCTGCATTTGAAGAAACAGATGTAGAACCATTTGCGGAAATATTAGAAGAAATATTTGTAGAAACAGAAGAGGCAGAATCATTTTTAACAGGGTTAAAGATATCATAATCACTATATAAAGAATTTAAATCTAATCGTTGAATGGTATTCAAATTTTTTGATAACTTTTTCAAAGTGTTTAATTCTTTTAAAATATCTTCTGTATTTGTAACTAAAATGGCACCTTTTTTAATGAGTGCATTTGTTCCTAATCCATGAGAGTTCCAGATTTCATGTGGCAGAGCAAAAACTTTCCTATCTTGTAAAATGGCTAATTTGGCAGTAACACTTGTACCACTTCTATGTACTGCTTCGATGACAAGAACTCCTAGAGATAATCCACTAATGATACGATTTCTTTCCAAAAAGTATTGAGACTGACATTTTGTATCAGGAGAATATTCACTAATGATTAGTCCATGATGATCTAAAATTTTTTTATACAAATCTATATTTTCTGGGGGAAAAATATGGTTAAACCCGTTTCCTAAAACAGCAATTGTTTTTCCAATTTGATTATAAGAGTATAAATGTGCAATAGTATCAATTCCGTTTAGCTAATCCGCTCACAATAGTAATACCCAATTGAGATAATTCATAAGAAAACTTTTGAGCAAGAAGTCTACCATTTTTCGTACAATTACGTGAGCCAATAATAGCAACAATAGGGTTATTAAATAAATCTAAATTACCTTCTAAATACAAAGTTTGTGGTGGATGAGGAATTTTTTTTAATTGTTTAGGGTACAATTTATGGTCTATTTGAATTCTTTTTATACAATCACTCCTGTCTATATAAATGAAGGATTATTTCTTGATATCTTCATTTATCTTTAAATTTTAGTTTTAAATTTATGTTTATACTTATGTTTTAAGATTAATCATATCTTTACTATACAATTTTTATTATGCATGTTACTATCGACACCAATATTTCCTGTCTAAACTTCTATATTGTATAGCTTCTGCTAGGTGATGTGTTTGGATATTTTTAGAATCTTCCAAATCCGCAATCGTCCTAGCAACTTTTAAAATTCTACTATAAGCCCTTGCACTGAAACCAAGTTGGTTGAAGGCAGTTTCTAAAAGATGTTTACTTTTAGAGGAAAGTTTACAATATTTCGAAATTAATTTGGGCGTTAGTTCTGAATTGGAAAATGTATGATGTTCTTTATAACGTTCCAGCTGTATATCTCTAGCTTTATTAACTCTTTCTCTAATTACATCAGAAGTTTCTGAAGGAGACGCATTTCCTAATTTTTGATAGTTTACACCTTCTACCTCTATATGTATGTCGATTCTGTCTAAAAGTGGGCCACTTATTTTATGAATATATTTTTGAATCTGATCTTCTCGGCAAGTACATGATTTCTCTTTGGAGCCATAATATCCACAAGGGCAAGGATTCATACTAGCAATAAACATAAAATTACAAGGATACGTTGTTGAAAAATCCACTCGGCTAATCGTTACAGTCTTATCTTCTAGAGGCCCACGTAGAACTTCTAAAGTGGCTTTATTAAATTCAGGTAATTCATCTAAAAATAACACACCAAAATGGGCCAAACTAATTTCACCTGGTTTAGGAATCCTACCACCACCGACTAAAGAAGTTTCAGTAATTGTATGATGAGGACTTCTAAAAGGTCTTTTAAAAATAAAAGGGGTATCTTCAGAAAGTAAGCCAGAAATACTATGAATTTTTGTGATTTCTAAAGCTTCATCAAAAGTCAAATTAGGTAAAATAGAAGGAAGTCTGCGAGCTAACATCGTTTTTCCAGAACCAGGACTACCAATTAAAAGGCAATTGTGTCCACCAGCTGCTGAAATTTCTAAAGCACGTTTTACATTTTCTTGTCCTTTTACTTCTGAAAAATCCAGTTCATAAGGACTATTTATATTAGAAATAAAATGTGAAGTTGGCTCAGGCGAAATCATAAAATGCCCATTGAGATAATCAATAACCTCATTTAAATTAGAAATAGGTATAATTTTTAGCCCATCAATAATAGAGGCTTCTTTTGCATTGGCTTTGGGGAGAAGGATTCGCTTCATTCCTAAATGTTTTGCTTCAATACAGATAGGTAAAATACCTTTAATAGGGCAAATAGAACCATCTAAAGAAAGTTCACCAATGAAAATGGTATCTGTTAAATTTGTAGGATAAATAAAACCAGTGGCCATTAAAATTCCAATTGCAATTGGTAAATCAAAAATAGAACCTTCTTTTTTGGTATTAGCAGGTGCAAGATTGACAACGATTTTTCTACTGAGAAATTCTGATGTGGAATTTCTTATGGCTGTTTTCACTCTTTCTTTTGCTTCTCGGATGCTAGTATCTGGTAATCCAACAATTTCAAAAGAAGGCATACCAGCAGATATGTCCACTTGTATGTTCACTAGATAGCCTTGCAGTCCATGTAAAGCAAGACTTTTTACTATTGATAACATGGCATCATCCTTTCTGTTAAAATATTTTTTATTGTATGAAATTTTAAGTTATGCAAGCTCAAAGTGAATTTAAGATAGATTGTTTAAGAGTTTATTAAAAAATGATATAAAGGTTAACTTTTTAGGAAAACTCAAAGGAAATATCTTGTTTAGAATGTGAATTTGAAAAATAGGATGTAAATCATAAGATAGTAAATATATATAACCTAAAATTACAAAAAATATATAAATATAAAATGAAAATAATAATGATCAAGTGGATAAAGTATATATTCATTTCCATAATTTGTCAATGGTTTTTTGAAAATTTACTAATTATTTTATTACTTAGTATTACTATCTGGAAATAGAGAAAAGAAAATATTATATTTATAAAAATAGAAAATATCGTATATATAAATTTAAGACGTTATAAAAAATATTCCCTGGCACCTGAAAATTGGTGCCAGGGGATCCTGCCGTAAGGAAAGGTCATTTAACAAGTGATGAATCGCAAAATGGAATCATCCTTCTTCCTAGTGGCAAGGTAGGCATCTGCTGATCCAAAAATTGGAACAAATTTAGATACTGCATAAGTTCTCGTGGATCAGATACTGAAAAATCCTTATAAAAATCATATAGGAGCACGGATTTAATCCCAGTACTGTATGCAACGTATTCAGAATGAGTAGGAACTTCTTTCCTTAAGTATTTCTCATAAGCACGCAATCCTTTTTGGAATTGCGTAATAGACAACTTTCTTATACTGCTAATTCTAAAGAAGTCTATGCCAGACGTCCAATCTCCATGTGGAAATATTTGCTCCTTGACATTCCTCAAAAATCTAATATTTTTATATTGGTATATGTCAGATGTTAACTGACAATATTCCAATATGGTAGTTTTTAGATATTGAGGAATTCCTGCCAAGAAAGCATCAATCATTGGAATGAGGAGATCTCCATCAGGCATATTACTGAATAAACTGGAATGTGCTTCCACAATGAAGTAGGGTAATAAAAAATTGTTTTTTTCATCCGCAATGGCTTTCGCATCAAGTTCTACGTTTGTTGCGTCTAAAGGAAGCCAGTGATAATTGACCAAAAATACATAATATAAACACATGTATTTTGCTTTGGTCAAAACATTATATTTTTCCTCTGGATCCCAAACTTTACGAGCAGCCAAATCAATGTAATGCTTTACCCTAGGTGCATAAATATACATATATTTTAATGCACGTAATTCTTGCATTATGGCATCAGCCTCGCTAAGCATATTCCGCAGAGCAAGATCTAGGGAGAGGGGGTCTTTTAAGTAATGGATAATTCCACCAGATAACCCAAACACTTTAGAAATTTTTTTCTGCTCTTTCGCAGCAAGTAGGCTTATAGCCTTTTTTAAATCCCTTATATAGAACGGGACTACCACAGAGCAATTGTTACTACTTAATAGCTCGTGATACAGAAGTACATACCGTTCTGGATAGGGATGCTGAGAGGCATCCAATGCCAGATAAGAGATTTTAGACAGTTCTTTAGGTGTAATTAGTTGTTTCATAATGATTCTCCTTTTCTTTTTTTACTTTTTTATCGAATAAAACAGATGCCTAAATACATTGGCATATAAAATATTTTACCATAATTTACATAATAAATCAACTTTACTATAATTTTAGATTAGAGAATAATGTATTAGAAAATCTGTATTTATATGACTAAATATAAAAGTAAAAAAATAGAAAAATGTAGATAATTTATGTAAAATATGATAAAATCATAAAAAGAAATATTTTACGACCTATTAAGAAAACAATAGATAAAATACTATATGAATAATCATACAAGTCATCGATAAATCTGAAAAAAGATAAAATACAAGAGAATCAAATTTGAATATACAATCAAGTGATAACAAGCAATATACAAAGATAGCAAAACATAGAATAAAGAGAAAGGATGAGATGACTTGATAAAAAATTTAAAAAAAGAAGAATTAATAAAAATAATAGAAGAGCTTAGAAAAGAAAATGTAAATTTAAAAGAAAAATTATATGGAGAACTTCAAAAAAATACAAAAAAAATAAACAATATTTCAAGTGAAGAAAAAATACATATATTTCAACAGTTATTCAAAGGAAGAGAAGATATATATGCGAAAAGATGGGAAAGTTATAAAACAGGAAAATCTGGGTATTCACCAGTATGTGCAAATGAATTTAATCAAAGTAAATGTGATAAACCAAGAATGAAATGTAGTGAATGTCCATATAGAGAATTACTGCCATTAACAGAAAATATGATAAAAAAACATTTAAAAGGAGATATAACTATTGGAATATACCCATTATTACCAGGAGATGTGTGTAATTTTTTAGCCATAGACTTTGATAAAAAGACATATGTGCAAGATGTATTAGCATTTTGGAATACATGTGATGAATTGCATATCCCTATATATGTAGAAAAGTCACGCTCTGGAAATGGAGTACATGTATGGATATTTTTTAAAGAGAGCATACCTGCCCAGACTGCAAGAAAGATGGGAAATATATTAATCAGCAAAACGATGGAGAAACAATCATTAGATTTGGATTCTTATGATAGAATATTTCCTAATCAAGATACGTTACCCAAAGGTGGATTTGGAAACTTAATTGCATTACCATTTCAAGGGAAAAGTGCAAAATTAGGAAATACTGTTTTTATCAATAGACAGTTTGAGCCAATCGAAAATCAAATAGAACTTTTAATAAATATCAGAAAAATGAAATATGATGAAGTTTATGAATTTGTTGACACTTATAAAGATGATGACTATAAAGAATTTGATGCACAAGAGTTAGAAAATGAAGAGGAATTGTCTCCAAAAGAAAATTTAAAAGATATTATCTTTTCAAATCATATCCAAGGTGTTCTTGAAAATCAAATATATATAGATAAGTCTAATCTATTACCAAAAGAACAAAGCTATCTAAAAAGATTGGCAAGTTTTACAAATCCTAAATTCTATGAATTACAAAAATTAAGAATGCCCATATTTTGTGGAACAACACCCAGAATTATAAGTTGCTTTGAAGAAAATGAAAAATACCTGATTTTGCCAAGAGGATGTATAGACAAAATTAGAGATATTTGTAAAAGTAGTAAAGTAAAATTAATGTTAACAGATAAAAGAGAAATAGGAAGCACAACAAATTATTCGTTTATTGGTGAATTAAATGAAAAGCAAGAAAAAGCAAAGAGACAATTGTTATTACATGATATGGGGGTATTAAGTGCAGCAACAGGATTTGGAAAAACAGTGATATCTGCTAAAATAATTTCAGAATTAAAGACTAATGTATTGATTATTGTGAATCGAACCAATTTATTACAACAATGGAGAGAAAAATTGTCATACTTTCTACAAATTCCTAAAAAGGAAATTGGACAAATGGGGGGAGGAAAAGAAAAGTTAAATGGAAAATTAGATATAGCTAGTTTTCAATCATTATATAAAAAAGAAAATTTAAATCAGATTGTCAAAGATTATGGTTTAGTCATAGTAGATGAATGTCATCATGTAGCAGCATTTAGTTTTGAAAACGTATTGAAAAATATCAGAGCAAAATATGTATATGGATTAACAGCTACGCCAACAAGAAAAGATGGATGGCATAAAATCATTTATATGCAATGTGGTGATGTACGATGTAGAGTATATAATAAAGATACAAAAAATAATAAAAAAGTGATTGTAAGAAAAACAAATTATCAATATACACATTTAGAAGAAATGGAACATATTTCATTTTCAGAAATATTAAATGACATGAGCCATAATGAACCAAGAAATCATATTATTTTGCAAGATGTGAAAGATTCCATCGAAGAAGGAAGAATACCTATTGTTTTAACAGAAAGGCTAGAACATTTAAGTATTTTGAAACAAAAATTAGATGAGTTAAAAATACCAGTTGTCATCTATAAAGGGAATATGGGGAAAAAGAAAACAAAAGAAATGCAAGAAGTTATAGAAGAGGCAGATAAAAAACACCAACCAAGAATTATATTGGCGACAAGCAGTTCCATAGGAGAAGGGTTTGATGATAAACGATTAGATACTTTATTTTTAACGATGCCTGTTTCATGGAAAGGAAGAATTATACAATATGTTGGTAGACTTCATAGAAATGAGGAGAATAAGAAACATTTAGTTGTTTATGATTATTTAGATAATATGAGAACTTTAGAAAGAATGTATTATAAAAGGATAAAGGGGTACAAAACTTCAGGATATGAGATAGAAAGTTATTACCACTTTTAAAAATGATAATATAAAAGTAACCAAAAAAAGGAAAATAAAAATTACCAAAATTGGTTACTTTTTTGATTGAATACATATATTCTGATATACTCAATTGTATGAAAGGAGTATGTCAGATGGAACAAAATGTAATACTAAAAAATGTGAAAGGACAATTAGAAATTATGAAAACGTTACAGATAAAACCAAATTTTAGTGAACTAGAAAGAAGATTTAACATAGAAAGACACACCATCAAAAAATACTATGAAGGATACGAAAGAAAACCAGCAAATAGAAACAAACCATCCAAATTAGATAAATATTATGAAGAAATAAAAACAAAGATTCATTTGCCAGGAATTACACAAATGGGATTGTATCAATATATTTTTGATAAAGATAGTCATATAGGCACATACTCTAATTTTAAAAAATATCTAACAAAACATCACTTAAAACCAACCAAATCTAGCAAAGTACATCTTAGATTTGAAACGGCTCCAGGAGAGCAGTTACAGGTAGATTGGAAAGAAAATATAACGATGATAAGCAAATATGGAGAAGTCTTTGAATTTAACGTATTAACAACAACTTTAGGATTTTCTAGACTACATGATTTTGTATATAGCAGAACAAAAACAAGAGAAGATGTTGAAAGATGTTTGATTTCCACGTTTAAATATATAAATGGAGTACCTAAACATATACTAACAGATAACATGAGGGCAATTGTAGATATAGACTGTGATAAAAGAAGAGTAAATCCAGAATTTCATCAATTTGCAAAAGACATGGGATTTACTGTAAAGCTATGCCAACCTAGAACACCACAAACAAAAGGAAAAGATGAAACAGCTAACAAATTCATGTCTTGGTTAATACCATATAATCATGAATTTAAGGATGAAAAGGAATTAATAGAAATCATAAAAAATATAAAAGATAAAGTAAATTCTTCTGTACATCAAACAACCAATATGCCACCAATATTACTGTTTGAAAAGGAAAAAGAACATCTATTGCCATTACCCAATAACCAAATGATGTCATCATATATCCTAAATGTAGAAAAGACAAAAGTATATCCAGATTCTTTAATCTATTACAAAGGCAAAAAATACTCTGTATCACCTAAATACATCAATGAATATGTTCAAGTAAAACAAACAGAAGATATATTGTATATATACCATAATAAACAACTAATTGCGACACATGAAGTAAATGCAAAACTAATTAATTATGCAGAAGAACATTATGTAGAAGGATTAAAAATTGCAATGCCATACAAAGATCCATTGGATATAGAAGAATATGCAAAAGATAATTTAAAGAAACTTGATAATTTACTGGCAGTGAATTGATGAAAAGGAGGAAAACATGATATATAACCAAGTAATCAGTAATTTACAAAAGCTAAAGCTAGATAAGATGTGTACGTGTTTATCTACCTATTTAACAGAAATAGATAAAAAAAATATATCTTTTTTAGATGCCTTGTTCTACCTCACACAAAAGGAAATCGAGTTTAAGGAACAAAGAGCTTCCGAGTTTAATATACGAATTGCTGGATTTCCTTTTATCAGGACACTAGATGAATTTGACTTTGATTTTCAGCCAAGTATTAATAAAAATGAAATATCAGATTTAGCCACAGTTAAATTTATAGAAGAAAAGAAAAATATACTGTTTTTAGGCCCCAGTGGTGTAGGAAAAACACATCTTGCAACTTCTATTGGTATTGAAGCTGCTAAAAAAAGGATTAGTACATATTTCATTAGTTGTCATGATCTGATAACAAAATTAAGTATAGCGCATCAAGAAAATCGATTAAAAGATACACTAAAGACTTTTAATAAATATAAATTATTAATTATTGATGAAATAGGATATTTACCAGTCGATAAAAACGGAGCAAATTTATTGTTTCAATTAATAACCAAAAGATATGAAAAAAGTTCTACAATTATTACAACAAATCAACAGTTTTCTAAATGGGGAGAAGTATTTTCTGATAATATTCTTGCGAATGCAATTCTTGATAGATTACTACATCATTCTTATGTATTTAATATTACAGGTGATTCATACAGAATTAAAGATATGTTAGCAAGAATAGAAAATATGGAAGTTTAAACATATATAATTTTTTCTAAATTGGTAATCGTTATTTTCCCCTTTTTGGTAGATTTAGTATTGACTTTTATAAATATATATAAACTATGCTAAAAAATTGTTGGATTTTGTATATTTCTACAAAATTCGACAATCTTTTTACTATTCATCGTATAAAATACAATAAAGAAAGATAAACAATAAACAAATTCAAATAATCAAAACATATGTATAAGTAGTAATGCAATTTAATTTTAATAAATAATAATAAAAAAGACAAAAATTCACGATAAAATACAAACATTTTAGCTTTATTGTTGTATAAAATAAGATTACATGCTAAAATACAATTGTCTTATAATTACTACGAGTAATGAGCACAAAAATATCATATTTTTACTATAAGAAAAGCATGCGTTAACAAAATCAAAGATTTCGACGCACATATGTGAAGACTGCTTTGCAGTACTTCACAAATATAGGTAGCTTAACCTTGTTGTACACGGAAAAATCCATATAATGTCAAGATAAAAGTCGATTTTTCCTATACAATAAAAAAAGTCCTACCAATGTAGAACTTTAAAAATCACCTAAGTGAAACCAAGAAAACTTGGCATTAAAGGTTAAACCTTATTTTAACTCATTATGCTATTTTAGATAGTAATTTAATAGCAAATTAAATATATCATAGTTTGGAGGAAAAGTCTATATGAAAGAAGAAAAAAATTATAATATTGGACTAGATATTGGAGTAGGATCAGTAGGATGGTGTGTAACAGATGAAGAAAATAATGTGTTAAAAAAAGGTAATAAACATATGTGGGGAAGTAGAATTTTTAATGAAGCAAGTACAGCAGCAGATAGAAGAAGTTTTCGTTCAACTAGAAGAAGAATAGAAAGAAGAAATGAAAGAATTAAGATTTTACAAAGTTTAATGTTAGATGATATGGAGAAAGAATATCCTAACTTTTTTCCAATGCTTAAAGAAACTTCTAATATATTAGAAGATAAATTATTATCAGAATTAATTCTTGGGAAAAAATATAATTTGTTTTCGAAAAAAGAATTTACAGATCAAGATTACTATCACAAATTTCCAACTATTTATCACCTAAGAAAGTATTTAATGAATTCAGAAGAAAAAGTAGATATAAGATTAGTATATTTGGCGATACATCATATTATAAAATATAGAGGTAATTTTTTACATGAAACAAACTTTGCAGAAAATTCAACTGAAATTGATACAAGTTTAGAAAAAATAAATTTCTTTTTAGCGGAAAGAAATATTTATTTAAAAGAAAATAAATTAAAAGACATCTTAACAGATAAAACGATTTCTAAATCTGCAAAAAGAGAAAAATTAATAGAATGTTATGAATATGATAAAACAGATAAACAATTTTTAAAAAATATAATAAATTCTATGCTAGGATATTCTTTTGATATAACCAAAATTTTTGGAATAGAATTAGAAAAAAGTAATCTAACATTTACAACAGAGATAGAAAATGAAGAAGAGATAAAAGAATTACTTGATGATAATGTAGAAATATATGAAACATTAAAGACAATATACAGTTGGTATGTATTACAAGATATTTTAAAAGGCAAAAAATACATATCTGAAGCATTTATAGATAAATATGAGACTTATAAAAAAGACTTAGAAACATTAAAAGAAATTTATAAAAAATATTTTAAAAATGAATATACAAAAATGTTTAGAAGAGAAGGAACTAATAATTATGTTGCATATAATGGAAAAAATTGTGGTAAGACATGTAAAAAATGTAAACCAGAAGAATTCTTTGAAACATTAAAAAAGAAATTAAAAAAATTAGAAGAGAAAGATGAAACAGTAAACACTATTGTAAGTAAAATTACAGATGGAAATTTCTTAATAAAATTAAATGTAACTGATAATGGTGCAATTCCGCACCAATTACATCAAATAGAATTAGAAAAGATACTAGAAAAACAGGGGAAATATTATCATACACTTAAAGACAATAAAGAACAAATTTTGAAATTATTTTATTTTAGAATTCCATATTTTGTAGGACCTTTAGCTAATGGAAATAGTAAATGGGCTTGGTTAGAAAGAAAAAGCAATGAAAAAATTTATCCATGGAATTTTGAACAAGTTATTGATATAGACAAAACAGCAGAAAAATTTATTAGAAGGATGACGAATAAATGCACATATTTAATAAATGAAGATGTAATGCCAAAACAATCATTATTGTATTCTGAATTTTGTATCTTAAATGAATTAAACAACGTAAGAATAAATGAAAGATCAATATCAAAAGATACAAAAAAATTGATAATTGATAAATTATTCAAAGTAAATAAAAAAGTAACAAAGAAAAAAGTAATAGATTTGTTAGCAACAGAAGGGATAAAAGTAGAAAGTTTTACTGGATTAAGTGATGGAGAGAATTTTACATCTAATATGTCAGCATATATAGATCTAAAGAAAATTTTAGGAAAAGTAGATGAAAATAACTATGAAGAGTGCGAAAATATTATTTATTGGGTTACCATATTCGAAGAAAAGAAGATATTAGAAAGAAAATTAAAAAATACATACAAAGATTTAACAGATAATCAGATAAAACAAATATTAAAATTAAAATATTCTGGCTGGTCAAGATTATCAAAAATGTTACTAATAGGCTTAAAATCAAACGATGGTGAAAGCATCATGGAAAAATTAGAAAATACGAAATTTAATTTTATGCAGATAATTAATAACAAAGATTATGGATTTAATAAAAAAATAGAAGAATTATTACCAAAAGAAGAAAAAAATATAACATATAAAGAAATAGATAAAATACCTACATCACCAGCAAATAAAAGAGCAATATGGCAAACAATTTGTATTGTTAAAGAAATAACAAAAGTAATGAAGGCATTTCCAAAAAACATATATATAGAATTTGCAAGGAGTGAAGATAAAAACAAGACATTAAAAGATAATAGAGCTAGGAAGTTATTAAAAATATATGATGACATTGAAAACCAGATAAAGTATTTAAAAGATTATAACCATAAAGTTTATGCAGAATTAAAAAAACATCAAAGTGATAAAGAATTAACAGATAAATTGTATTTATATTTTATACAAAATGGAAAATCCTTATATAGTGGTATTCCATTAAATATTGATGAACTACAAAATTACGAAATAGATCATATTATACCACAATCATATAAGATGATAGATAGTTTTGATAATAAAGCATTAGTTCTACGTAGTGAAAATCAAAATAAAAAGAATATGCTATTACGTGAAGCATTAAATATTGGAAATGAGCAAATTACATGGTGGAAAAGCTTACTAGAAGCAGGATTAATTAGCCAAGTAAAATTTAACAGATTAATGAAAATAAAAATGTTTGAGACAGATACAGACAAAGAAAAATTTATAGAAAGACAATTAGTAGAAACAAGACAAATAACAAAATATGTTACGAATTTATTAACTAATGAATATGCACAATCTAATGTATTTGCAATAAGAGCAGATTTAGGACATTGGTTTAGAATAAAATATCAAATATATAAAAACAGAAATATAAATCACTATCATCATGCACATGATGCCTATATTTTAAGTGTAATTGGAAATACATTAAATAAAAGATGGCACGGATTAGGTGAATTTAAATATAATGATTATATTAAAAACTATATGAAAAGTGATGAGAGTAAAAAAGAAAAATACGGTATCATAATGGGAATAGTAAATAAAAATATAGATATAAACAAAATAAAGAAAATATTAAATTATAAGGATTGCTATTTAAGTAGAATGTTGGAAGAAGGAACAGGTGAATTCTATAACCAAACTCTATATAGTGTAAAAGAAAAGCCAGTAATATCATTAAAGAATACCAAACCAGTAGATAAATATGGGGGATATTCAGGAGAAAATAAAGCATATTTTGTAATATTTGAATATGAAAATGCAAAAGGAAATAAAGAATATCAATTAATTGGAGTTCCAATACAAGTTTCTTATAGGATAAAAAATGGAAAAATAACAGTAGAAGAATTTATTAAATCTTCTTTCTTAAAAGATAAACAATATGCAAACCTAAAGATAATAAAAAATAAGATGCTAAAAAATCAAGAATATATTGATGAAAATGGTATTACTATGAGATTATGTAGTGATACAGAAGTTAGAACTGCTAAAGAATTAATAGTGAATGAAAAAATGCAAAGATTAGTACATTTTATGAATACAGATAAAAAATATTTAAAAGATGAAGAAAGAGAAGAGTTAGAGAGCAATTATAATTATATGTATAATTATTTGCTAGAAAAATTACAAAAAGAATATTTAGTTTTTGAAAATACATACGAGAAACTGTTAGAGAAAGACTTTGAAAGCATAGAAGAGGAAAATAAAAAATCTGTAATAAATGGTTTAATAGATTTGATGGAAACAGGTCAAGGAAACTTGAGTGGTATAAATATGACAAATAATAAAAAAGACAAGAATAAGTTAACTAATCGTGAAGGAAGAATGCCTGGCAAAAATTTTAATACGAATAAATTGGTTAATATAATTTTTATTGATAAATCTGTAACAGGAATGTACGAAAGAAGGTATAAAATAGATGGGATGGAGAACAGTTGTAATAAATAAAAATTGCAAATTAAGTTATAAAAATGATTATTTAATAGTAAGAAGTGAAGATTTAAAAATGATTCACCTATCTGAAATAAATACAATAATAATTGAAAATGGTATGGCATCAATTACATCATATCTAATAAATGAATTAGCTAATAAAAAAATAAAACTAATTATATGTGATGAAAAGCGAAATCCATCCTGTGAAATGGTGCCATACTATGGATCTTTTAACACAAGTAAAAAAGTTGCAAATCAAACAAAATGGAAGCAAATAAAAAAAGATTTAGCTTGGCAACAAATAATAAGATATAAGATACATAATCAAGCGATGTTACTAAAAAGGTT
Organism: uncultured Clostridia bacterium; assembly: GCA_944390535.1. Classification (GTDB taxonomy): domain Bacteria; phylum Bacillota; class Clostridia; order TANB77; family CAG-508; genus CAG-269. The sequence goes on from CALXQV010000038.1 coordinate 22,446, forward strand.
GGAAATACAAGGTTATGAAAAATTATTAAAATATGAAACAGAAGTGGAACTAGCAGATAAAACAAATAGAGAGGGACATGCAGCTAAAGTATATTTTAATCTATTATATGGAATGGATTTTTTTAGAAGTGAACCTGATAATACAAATGTGTCACTAGATTATGGTTATACGATATTGTTATCATTAATAAATAGAGAAGTTGTAGCAAAGGGATATATAACCCAGTTAGGTATTAATCATAAGAATGAATTTAATCAATTTAATTTATCTTGTGATTTGATGGAAATATTTAGACCAATAGTAGATGAAATTGTTTTTGAAAACAGAGAGTTTGTATTTGATAAAGAATATAAATATAAATTGATAGATGTATGTAATAGGGAGGTCTGCATACAAGGAAAAAAACAATATTTATCAAACGCAATACAAATATTTATAACTAGTGTATTTGATTTTCTTGAGAATGAAATTAAGCAGGAAAGTGAAATACTGAATTATGAGTTTTAGATATATGAGAATATTATTATTTTTTGACCTTCCCACAGATACTGCTAAAGATAGGAAAATTTATTCGAAATTCAGAAAATTACTAATAAATGAAGGATTTATTATGATGCAAGAATCAGTATATACTAAGTTAGCACTTAATAATTCTATTGTGAATTCGGTAAAAGATAAGATAAATAAAAATAAGCCACCAAAAGGTATTGTTCAAATGCTTACCATCACTGAAAAGCAATTTAATAGCATTGAATATATTGTAGGTAAGAAAGATACTGATGTATTGGACAACACAGAAAGGATGATTATTTTATGAAATTAAAGATAAACGGATTTACTAATGAATTAGAATTCTATGAGGATAAAGTAAATATTTTAGCTATAAATGATACAAAATGTTTTACTAATATAATTCAAAAATTAAATAATAAAATAGAAGATATAGATGATTCAAATGATATATTCTTATTAGATAAAGATAATAAAGAATTAAAAATACAAAAGGAAATGTGTATGATATTAGATTTGTTTAATATTGAGTATAATTCTAAAAAAATATTAAATAAACTATATGATGTTATATCAAAAGACATTGAAAATAGTGGTGATATAAAATTGCAGAGCTTATTTGTTGAGATAAGAAAATGTATTATAGATGAAATTAATGAATTTCCGTTTGAATTTACTATGAGTGATGATATAGATATATCAAAAATGCTAAAATTATATGATTTAAAGATAGATAATTTAGCTTATAATTCTATTTTAGAAAAGATTGAATTTTTAATAGATTTGAATTCAACATTAGAGATTTTTAGTATAATTGTAATTCCAAATTTGAAAATTTATTTATCTGAACAAGAATTAATTGAATTATATAAATATTCATTATATAATAATATTAAATTATTATTAATTGAGAAAAGTGTTGATGAAAAACTAGAATATGAGAATATTTTAGTTATTAATGAAAATTTTGATGATTATATTCTATGAAATGTACTGTTTAAAATGACATAACAGAGTCATTAACTGTAAAATTCTATCCTGATTTGAGGTTTTAGAAGTATGTTATTTTAGATAGTAGTAAAACTTCTCTTCTGATATGTCCTGTTGATGTTAAGTTTTAGAAGTATGTTATTTTAGATAGTAGTAAAACAGAATGTGAGACAAAATCAACTATGTATATAGTTTTAGAAGTATGTTATTTTAGATAGTAGTAAAACAAAGGAATAAAAGTTTATAATCCAACTACAGTTTTAGAAGTATGTTATTTTAGATAGTAGTAAAACATTACTTGTATTTTGCGCTGAACAAGGCGCGTTTTAGAAGTATGTTATTTTAGATAGTAGTAAAACAAGTTGTATACAATTTAATACTGTTATAAAGTTTTAGAAGTATGTTATTTTAGATAGTAGTAAAACTTTTTCACCTTCTTTCTTTGTATCAGGTCGGTTTTAGAAGTATGTTATTTTAGATAGTAGTAAAACTCTACAAGATTTAGACTTAAAAGCACCAGATTTTAGAAGTATGTTATTTTAGATAGTAGTAAAACAATAACAATATTAGCTATCGGATATCAAGAGTTTTAGAAGTATGTTATTTTAGATAGTAGTAAAACACATCTAACCTTGATGTATTAATTCCTGTTGTTTTAGAAGTATGTTATTTTAGATAGTAGTAAAACTTTTCCTTCTGATGTGTGGGCAATGGCTATGTTTTAGAAGTATGTTATTTTAGATAGTAGTAAAACACAGTTTGGCAAGGGCAGTATGGTACATCAGTTTTAGAAGTATGTTATTTTAGATAGTAACAAAACGAAGAAAGGGAAAATAAATGAAGTACAAACAAAGTAAAGCATATAAAAAGGATATTTTAGCAAAGGATAATGGAAATATAGATAATATACAAAAGAGAATTCTTTAATATTTAATCAAAGTTACTATATTGACTAGTTTATTTGTTGATTAGTGTTTAAAGTAAGATTCTTTAGAAATTCTATGAGCTAAATAAGTTTCTAGGAATTTTTCTTGTTTAATTTTTCTATATTTCATCTAAAAAGTTTTCTCTATCAAATACATGTTTTTTTCATTTAACAATCTTTGATTATCTTTATATCTATATCCTAACTTATAATAAAACTCATGAGCAGTAATAGAAGCAGGAATAACTAACTTTTTAAAATTAGAATGAATAGCATAATCTTCAATTGCTTTAATTAATAGGCGACCAATGCCTTCACCATGATTCTCAGGTTTTACAAAAACAGTTAAAATATAATATTCATTTGGATTGTACCAAGAAACATCTAATCCAGCAGTTCCAACAACCTCATTATTTTTCAAAGCAACAAAACCCTTTCTTCTATTTTTTAAAGTATTTTTTAAATTTTCTACTGTAAAATCTTCTGTCATTTCTTGTACTTTTTTTGTACCGTAATCTTTCACATTTACTTCTAATAAATTTCTAATGATAATTGTTGAAATTTGTTCAACATATGTTTCATCATATTCTTTAATTTCAATCAATTTACTTCTTTCTATAAGTTATTTTTTAGCAATAATACCATACAAAACACGCTCTAATTCAATACCTTTTGGAGTGGTATGAGTAGACACATATTTATCAAATAAATTTTTTTCAAGTGATAAACTATGTGTGTTGCTAGAATCTTCTATCCCAGAAAAATCATTTATAATTGGTGTTTTAAAAAGCAAAGCTAATAAATCTTCTTCTGTTTCATAATATTCATATTGTATAATTTTTTGTACTTGTATTTCTCGAAATCCAGCCTTTTTAATATTTTCATAATCAATTTGACTAATTGCTATTTCATCGTGAAATGCTTGTCCTCTTTGAAACAAAGTTTTCAATTCCCAACAATCTTGTTTATCAACACCTTCAATAATTAAATACCCATCATTCTTTAAGACATCATAAATTCGTTTAGCATCAATCATTGTATGTCTTGCAGATACAATGTCAAATAAATTTTTGGGAAAGGTTATGTTTAAATTGTCCATACACACAAATTTGATGTTTTTATCAGGGAATTGCTTCTTATTTTCATTTGCTGTTTTAATCATTTCTTTAGAAAAGTCAGTAGCAATAATCATGCCAACATTAGGAAGAAAAGATAAAGCTTTTTCTCCACCACCAGTACCTAAATCTAAAAGTAAAGAAGAACTAGTAGAATGGTTTTTAATTTCATCATAAAAATTCCAATTTGATTCTTGATAAGTTGTATATTTGATATCAGAAAAATCCCAATTTCCAATATCCTCATATCGTTTCAATTCATTTTCTTGCATTTATATCACCTCTTTTTCACCCAAATCTTCAAAAAATCTAAGTAAAAATCCATCTGGATCTTGTACTAAAAATTCTTTATTTCCCCAAAATTTATCATCTTGCCTGTACCAGTTTTCTTCAATATCAAAGAAAATGGGATAGTTATGTTCTTTTAATTTTAAATAAATCTTATCAACAGAATCTACTTTCAACTGAAAATTAATACCATTTCCAAAAGGATAGGTAAGAGGAGATAAACTCCATTTTTCATTATCAGATAACTCTTGTAACATAAACTGTATGTCTCCCATTGAAAGAAATACAAACTTATTCTCAGGTCTTTCATATTCTACTTTAAATCCCAGCATTTTATAAAATACAACACTGTTTTCCAAATTACTCACAGAAAGTTCAGGAATACTTTTATTAAATATAAAATCCACATCATTTCTAATAATTTCACTTTCAAAAAAACGTTCTTGAAATTCTGTTAATGCTCTAATTTCATCATTTGAGTAATTTCTGCCTTCTGGAACAACAATTAATTTATCATCATTATCATTTGTTCTGTGAATAATGGCAATACATTCTCCTCTAAACGTTTTTAAGGGTTCAAATATGCCTAAGATGTAACAATCCAATTCTTCATCATCTCCACTTATAGTATTAGGAACATATCCATAATTTACAGGGTATATCTGATGGGGATATTTTTCGGAATGTCTACTGCCTAATGGTTTGTCAATGATAACATCAACAAATTTACCTAAAAAATCTTTACTATTTGTCATGATACAAATCCTCTCTTTATTAAAATAAAATATAAGATATCTGTAACCAAAGTATATTATGAAACTTTATAAAATTCAACAAATTTTTAAATATTTACATTCCGATTCATCCGTGATAAAATAAGCACATAAAGAAAAGAGGGATAATATGAAAATATTAGTGGGAACAAAAAACCAAGGAAAAATACAAGGGGTAAAAAAAGCCTTTGAAAGATATTTTGATAATGTAGAAATAGAGGGAATACCAGTTGATTCGGAGGTAGGAGTCCAACCAATTAATAAAGAAATTGTCATAGGTGCAAAAAATAGAGTAAAAAATTTAAAAGAATATGCTAAGAAACATCATATAGAGGCAGACTACTATGTAGCAAGTGAAGCAGGAATTACAGATTTACTTGAAGAATGGATAGACATTAATACAGTTGTTATTGAAAATAAAGAAGGAAAACAAAGTGTGGGAACTAGTCAAGGATTTCCAATTGATGCAAAATATATAGATGAAATAACGAGTACAGAGCTTGGAAAAGTTATGGATAGAATTTTTAAAAGTCATGGATTAAATACAGGAAAAGGCGGAATTAGTATCTTAACACATGATGAAATATCTAGAATTGACTTAACAGAAAATGCTTGTATCATGGCATTAATTAGATATATTAATCAAGGAATATGGGAATAAGTTTAATACAAAATATCCTAAAAATAGAAACAAAGAAAGGAGAAATAGTGATGGAAAGAGAGGTAAAATCAGGACAAGTATATAGGCATTTTAAAGGAACGATTCATAAAATTATTTGTATTGCAAAACATTCTGAAACAGGGGAAGATTTAGTGATTTATACGCATGAGGAAGATAATGAAATATGGGCTAGACCATTAAATATGTTTTTGTCAGAAGTAGACCATGAGAAATATCCAGAAATAAAACAAACTTATCGATTTGAATTAATAGAAGAAAAATAGGAGGAATTTTTATGAAAATATTAGTGATTTGTAGTAAAACATTTTATGACAAAATTGAACCTATCAAGAAGACATTAGAAGAGATGGGACATAGTATTGAATTACCAAATTCATATGATAATCCTGGAGCTGAAAAAGAAGCATGGGCATTGGGAAATGAAGCACATGCTGAATTTAAGAAAAGAATGTTGAAACGCAGTGAAGCGACCATTTCAAACATGGATGCTGTGCTAACGCTAAACTTTGATAAAAATGGAAAACCAAATTATATTGGTGGGGCAACTTTTTTAGAACTATATGAAGCCTTTATGAAAGGTAAAAAAATTTATATGTATAACCCAATTCCAGAAGGCATCTTATATGATGAAATAGCAGGATTTTCACCAATTATCATAAATGGTAATTTGGATTTAGTAAAATAAGGAGAGTTCTATGGAATTGTTTTCAAATGAAGTAAAAGATATGAAAGAATTAGTAAAAATTTTAGAAAGCAAAAAAGAAGTACCAAAAGAATATAAGGTAGCAGTAATTGTATTTGCCTTTGATAAAGAAAATAAGATTATTTTACAAAGAAGAGGACCAGGTTGTAGAGATGAAAGGTTTAAGTTAGAAGGAATTGGTGGAGGTGTTAAAGCAACAGACTCTGATTTTAGAAGTGCATTGCGTAGAGAAATCACAGAAGAAGTTGGAAAAAATGCTCAAATTTCTATTGATACATTTATAACAGCCATTGGAGAAAAAACGCTAGATCTAAGAGATAACAAGGAGAAATACTGGATATTACTGGCATATAAAGGGACATTAAAAAGTGGGGAATTAGAAATAGCAGAACCAGATAAAAATTTAGGATATGAAAAATATGCATTAGATGATGTGAATGAAAACGAATTAAGTGTTGCAACTAAAGAATTTTACCAAATCATGAAAGAAAAATAGGAGGCAGTATGAACATAATAGAAATCTATAACAAATATCATTTACCAGAAAATCTACAAATGCATATGTTAAGGGTAGCAGCATGTGCTAATCTTATTCTAGATAATTGGATAGGAAAACCAATAGATAAAAAAGCAATTATAAGAGTTTCTTTATTACATGATATGGGAAATATGGTAAAAATACCAGAGAAGGAAATACAGGACAAAGAGTTTAAAGAATTAAGAAAAAAGTATTATGAAAAGTATGGAACAAATGACCATAAAATCAATCTGTTAATTGGAAAAGAAGAAGGTTTATCAGATAAAGAATTAGAAATCTTAGAAGGGAAACGTTCTAGAAAAAATGAGCAAACAGCCAAATCAGATAATTATGAAATTAAAATATGTGCCTATTGTGATCAAAGAGTTGCACCAGATAGTGTGGCCAATTTAAAAGCAAGATTAGAGGATGCAAAAAAGCGATATAAAAATAGAGCACTATCTGTATGGTCTAACGAGGAAAAAGCAAATCAATTAATTAAATGGGGATTGGAAATTGAAGAACAGATTATGGAATATTGCAAGTTAAAACCAGAAGATATAAATAATCTATCAATACAAAAATATATAGATAGATTAAAAGAATATGAAATATAGGAGTAACGAACATGGAAGAATTAATAGATGTTTTAAATGAAGATGGAACAAAAACAGGAGAAGTTGTGACGAGAAGAGAAGTGCATGAAAAAGGATTATGGCATAGGATTGTTGTGATTGCAATTTTAGATAAAGAAGGACACTTATTAATGCAACAAAGGTCTAAACATGTAAAAGATAACCCTGAAAAATGGGATATTTCAGCAGCAGGACACGTGTCAGCAGGACAAACTTCCATAGAAGCAGCCATAAGAGAGGTAAAAGAAGAAGTAGGGTTAGAAATAAAGAGTGAAGAATTAACTTATATTACGACATATTGTGAACCTACAAGAAAGCAAGGAGATATCATTGATAATCAATTTTATGATTTTTATATTGTTATAAAACCTAACATAAATATGGCAAATGTTAAAATGCAAGAAAGTGAAGTTGAAAATGTAAAATTATGTAATTTAAAAGAAGTAAAAGATAAACTGGATAGTAAAATGGTAGTAGAAAGAGATGTTGTATATAAAGAGATACTATCATATTTAAAATAGGTGGGGAAGAGTCAATGGAAGAAATTAGTAAGGATTTAGAAGAATATATAAAGCAAAATGTGTTACCACAATATGATACAAATCATGTTGGAGGACATGGGAAAGAACATATAGAAACAGTTATAGATAGAAGTTTTGAGATTATAAATGAATTTCATTTAGAGGTTAATAAAGATATGGTATATACCATTGCAGCTTTTCACGATATAGGATATAGAGAAAACCCAGACCAACATGAAGAAGTATCAAGTGAAAAATTTAGACAAGATAAAGAAATGGAAAAATTTTTCAATGAAGAACAAAGAAACACGATTGCAGAGGCGATTGTTGACCATAGAGCAAGTTTAGAATATGAGCCAAGAAGTATCTATGGAAAAATTGTTTCTTCAGCAGATAGAGAAACATCAGTGGAAAATATGCTTACAAGGTCAATATTATATCAAGCAGATAAACATAAAGCAGAAAACCCAACCATAGAACAGGTAATAGAATATTCATACAAAAAATTATCAAGTAAATACGGAAAAGGCGGATATGCAAAAATGTATTATCCAGATGCAAAATATAAAAATTATTTAGATAAAATGCAAGAACTATTAGAAAATGAAGAAAAATTTATAGAAATAGAGATGGGTTTAGTAAAAAAATTAGGAAAGGTATCATAATATGATTAAAGTATTATTTGTCTGTCTGGGAAATATTTGTAGATCTCCTATGGCAGAATATGTATTTAAAGATATGATAAAAAAGAAAGGATTAGAAAAGCAATTCTATATTGCTTCAGCAGCAACAAGTTATGAAGAAATAGGGAATGATATGCATTATGGAACAAAAGATAAACTAGATGAAGTAGGTATTCCATATACAGATCATAAAGCAAGAAGAATTGAGAAACAGGATTATGAAAAATATGACTATATCATTGGAATGGAAGAGAGTAATCTTCGAAACATTCTAAGAATTGTAGGAAAAGACAAAGATAAGAAATTATATAAATTATTAGATTTTTCAAAAAATCCAAGAGATATTGCAGATCCATGGTATACAGGAAATTTCACAGTTACCTATCAAGATATTGTAGAAGGTTGTACAGGATTTTTAGACTATTTGGAAAAGGAAAACATCATAAAATAAGAGGTAAATAATGGCAAATACATATATAAAAATTAAGGACAAAGAGATTCCAGCTATAATTAGGAATTATAGACATATCAATTCCATAAAAATATATTTTAGGGGAAATGTTTTAAACATTAGTAAATCTAAATATGTATCAAAAAGAAAAATGTTGGAGGTTATTAAACAAAATGAAGAACATATATATGAGCAATATTTAAAGATTATTTCAAAAGAAAATGACAAAATGAAACATTGGTACACAGGAGAAAAGATAAGTTATAAAGGTGAAGATTTTTATGTGCAAATAAAATATGTTTCCAAAAAAAGATTAAAAATAATTTTGGATGAAAAAAATAAACGATTTATGATAGAAATACCAGAAATATTAGAAAACCAAGATAATAAAGCAATCATTGACAAATATGTAAAAAGATTTCTTTGTGTAAAAACAAAAGAATATTTAGAAAAACGATTACCATATTGGAGTCAAAAAATGAAAATAGAATATAAAGAATGTAAAGTAGGAGATGCAACAAGTAAATATGGTAGTTGTATACCAAGCAAAAAAGTACTTCATTTTAGTAATAGACTCATCATGTTGCCAGAAGATAAAATAGATGCCATTATTGTTCATGAGTTATCACATATGATATATGCGAATCATAGCAATAAATTTTATCAATTGGTTCAACAGTATATACCAAATTATTTTGAAATTGATAGATGGTTAAAGAAAAATGTAAAAAAAGTTATGATTTAAAAAGGGAGCTTGGGGACGGACTCATTTTTCCCTTTTTTATATTTTTGTTTTATTTAATTTTCTAAAACGGGAAAAATGAGTCCGTCCCCACTTTCCCTAGAAATATTCCTTGATATAAATTTTCTTCTTTTAATTTTTTATCTAAACCATTTAAAATCCATTTTTTGTGTAAATCCCATTTGGGAGCAATTAGTAAATCTTTTGGTGCATCGCCAGAAATTCTATGAATAACAATATCAGGAGAAATGTGTGAAATGATATATGTCAAGCAATCCAAGTAATAGTCTAAAGAAATAGGCTTATAGTCTTTTCTTTTATACATATCAGCCAAAACCGTATTTTTAACGACATAAGTATTGTGAATTTTTAAGCCTTTAATATGATGTAGATTTAAAAAATTTACTGTACTCTTAATATCCTCAAAAGTTTCATGAGGTAATCCAACCATTATATGCGTGATTACGTCAATATTATATTTATTTAATAATCCAACGGCTTTTGAAAATTGTTCATTTGTATACTGTCTATTAATAAATTTTCCAATTTCTTCATTAGAGGTTTGTAAGCCTAATTCTACAGAAACATAATATCTTTTTGTGTAAGAATGTAAAAGTTTTACAACATCTTCATTAATACAATCTGGTCTAGTAGCAACAGATAAGCCAATTATTTTAGTATCGACTAATGCACTGTCATATTTCCTTTTTAAGTTATCCAAAGAATCATATGTATTAGAAAAATTTTGAAAATAAACAATAAATTTATTAGCTCTATTAGCGCGAGGAGATTTAAAGTAATCTTCTACTTGTTCGGAGATATCTTTATACGGGTTTAAATGTTCGCCAGAACCATATTCACTACAAAAGACACAACCAGAATGACTTAAAGTACCATCACGATTAGGACAAGTAAAGTGACCATTAACACAAATTTTTAAAACGCGTTCTCCAAATGTATTTTTATAATATTCATTTAATTTGTTATACCTATATAAACTATCCATAATAAGTAGAGTATAGCAGATTTTATACAAAATGACAATGATTATAAAACTGGATAAGACATTTTCCTAAATTGGTATTAAATAACAAAGAATGATTGAAAAAAACCAATATATAATATATAATGTAGAAAATCCTAAAAATATAAATATATTTTTAGTTGCCTTAAAAGAAAAAGAGGTAGTATTATGAAAAAATTTTTATCAAATTACAAATCAACAATAATTCTTTTAGTTGCGATTATTGTTGGAGCAATTGTAGGAATTATCTTTAAAGAAAAAGCAACTATCGTAAAGCCATTAGGCGATTTATTCTTAAATTTATTATTAGTCATTGTAGTTCCATTAATATTTTTAACAATCACAACATCTGTTTCTAAAATGAAGACCCCAAAAAGATTAGGAAAAATTATCGTAACAATTATAGGTGTATTTATTTTTACATCAATAATAGCAGTGATTGTAGGATTTTTAAGTACATATTTTGTAAAATTAGTAGAACCAGATGATGGGGAACAAATTAAAGCTTCATTGGAACAAAATTTTGAAGAAACAGATAATAGTACAGAAGAAATGACTATTGCTGATAGAACAGTACAACTATTAACAGTGGATGACTTTTATAAATTAATGTCAAAAGAAAATATTGTGGCATTGCTAATATTCTCTGTTATATTTGGAATTGCAATAAATATGTCAGGAGAAAAGGCAAAACCAGTAAAAGATTTTTTAGAATCAGCTAATGTAATCATACATAATATTATAAAAATTATCATGTATTATGCACCTATTGGGTTGGGATGTTATTTTGCATCTTTAGTAGGAAATTTTGGTACACAGATAGCGGTAGGATATCTGAAAACTTTTGTATATTATACAGTTATTGCTATAGCTTTCTATTTTATCATGTATACGATTTATGCTTTTTTAGCAGGAGGAAAAAAAGGAATAAAAGCCTTCTGGAAAAATGCTATACCATCAACAATGACAGCTTTAGCAACATGTTCAAGTGCTGCATCTATCCCTATTAATGTTGAATGTAGCAAAAAAATAGGAGTACCAGAAGATATAGCGGAAACAACAATACCTTTAGGCTCTAGTTTCCATAAAGATGGTTCCATTATTGGTTCTGTATTTAAAATTATGTTCTTAGTTTGTTTATTTGGAACTAGTATGACAACAGCAGGGGATATATTAGGAATATTGGGAATTGCATTATTAGCAAATTTATTAATTACAGCAGTTCCAATTGGTGGTGGAACGATATCTGAAATGCTAATTATATCTATGATGGGATATCCTGTTGCAGCATTACCAATATTAACAATTATTGCAACAATCATAGACCCACAGGCAACAATGTTAAATGTAGTAGGAGATACAACTTCTTCTATGATGGTAGCTAGAATTGTCGAAGGTAAGAACTGGATGAAAAAAGAAGAAGATGGTTAATATATATATAATATAGAATAAGGTTAGAGCTTTCATCTAGCCTTATTCTGTCGTGATTTATTATGATTTTTTTTATCAAGGAACTTAGATTTCAAAAAATCAAGAATAATGCAAACAATGGATAAACTAAAAAAGAATATAATAAATATAAGGATGTGCTTAACTTGTTCTTCTTTAGGTAAAGTATATAAATAAATTAAATAATTACTAATCATAAAATATTCCACCTCTTATAGATTTTATTTGGAATATTTTATTAAATTTAACTGTTGAAAACAATATAATATATTCAAAATAATACAAAAAGTACAAAAAACTTTAGAAAATCGACTAATTTTTTATGAAAACAGCAATACTTTTTAAGATACTGATAGCTGTTTCGATTTCTTTATCACTATATACATTCAATAGTTTTTTAGTTTTATTAATAATTGTGTCATCAAGACCAAACAAAATATAATCAGAAGAATGTCCACTTAAATCTCTAAGTTTTTTAATACTTCTATAAACTAGATTGCCTCTACCTTCTTCAACTAATCCAAGAAATTGACTAGATATACCAATTTCTTTTGCTAATTGTGTTTTATTCATATGTAATTCATTTTCTCTAATATGTTTAATTCGTTTACCTCTTAAAATTTGTTCTTGTTTTTCTATTTCTAAATCAGATTTATTCATATAAATATTCTCCTTTTATAAATTAAAAAATGAAATCATTTAAATTTTACAATATAATATATTAAGAGACATGGTAAAATTTTTGTAGAATTATGGTATTTTATGGAGAAATATGGTAATATAGTAAAAAAAGAAAGGGTGTGTATTTATGACAACAAAATCTATGAGAATACTAATAATAGAAGATGATAGGAATGATTGTAACAATTTTATAAATGCAGTAAAGAAGAGAAATGATGTAGAAATTATTGGAATGACAGACTCGGATATAGAGGGGTTAAAATATGCAAGTCTAAAACAACCTGAGGGTATCATATTAGATTTAGAATTAAATAATAGTATGTCAGGAAATGCAGATTCTTTAGAATTTTTATCAGAGCTTAAAAAATTAAATTTAGGATATGAACCAATAGTTGTAGTAACAACACATATCTATTCACAAAGAATATATGATATAGTTCATAGAAATGGTGCAGATATTGTTTTATATAAAAATCATCCTAGATATTCAGCAGAGTATGTTCTAAATAAATTGGTAAGTTTGAGGGAAGTAAGACCAGAAAGAACAATAGAAGTATTAAAAGAGGAATTAAAAGATGATAGAAAGAAGATAACAGATAGTATTGCTAGAGAATTAGATTTAATAGGAATACCATCAAAAATGGCAGGAAGAAAATATATACATGAAACAATTTCATATTTGATTGAAAATAAAGGAGATAATACAAATGTAATTAAACATGTAGCAAATGTATATAAGAAATCACCAAATACAATCACAAATGGTATTCAAAATGCAATTATGCATGCTTGGAATAATACACCAGTAGATGATTTATTAGAACATTATAGAGCGATAATCAATCCAAAAGTTGGTGCACCAACTGTAATGGAATTTATATATTATTATGTAGAAAAAATTGAAAGAGAAATATAAAAATGCAAAGGAACATATTATAGATATTAAATAAACAATTAATATTCATAATATGTTTTTTTCTATTTTCGACAAATTTCTACCATTTTTTTTCGCCAAAAGTTACCGTCTTTTTTTTATAAGAAGATGGTAATTTTTGTTTATAGAGAGTGAAAATCTTTCTATAAATCAAAGGAAAAAGGTGGTGGAAGCGATGTTAGATTGGTTTGATGCAATGTGGAAATGGCTAAGTTTTTGGCTATAATCATAAATCGATAGATTATAATTTAGGAGAAAATCGATATAAATTTTATTGATTCTCTCTTTATTTTTATATATAATTGAAAAAAACAAAAGGGAAAACAAAAGGGAAAATAAAATGAAATTTATAATGAGTTTAGGATTAGCGGATATGACAAATATTGTTGATATTATAAAAATATTTTATCTATGTATATTTACATATTATATAGATTTTAAGATTGTAAATGAAAGACTAAAACATAGTTTCAAGAAAGGTATAATAATTATAGTTGGTATTATCATTTCATCTATAATTTGCAGAATTGTAAAAAATATATTAGGCTTTTCATATAATCTAATTTGTATGATATTTTTAATAAGTGTAATATTTACACTATCATCAAAGCAAAGATTTGCATATGCATTACTAATAACAGTAATATCATTAAGTATAAATTATAGTATATTTTCTTTAAGTGTACTTGCATCAATTATCCCAACAGCTTTGTTTAATATTCAAAACATATACATAGGTCTCATTTTAATACTAATTATATATTCAGTGTTAATGTGTTCTTTTATTAAAGTTAAAAGATTTAAAAAAGGTTTTGTATTTTTACAAAGAAGTATGAAAAATGAATATATAGATATTTTGATTTTAGACATAAGTATTATAATTTTATTTTGTACAATAATATTATCTAACTACGATAAATTACTTAGTAGAAGAACTGGAGTTAGTCTTATTATATTTTCAATATTTATGTTTGTTAGTATTCAAAAATCCTTACAGTTATACTATAAACAAAAACTACAAGAAAGAGAAACAGAAGAAATAAAAGAAGAATTGAAAAATAAAGACAAAGAAATCATAGAATTAGAAAAAGAAAACTTAAAACTAAATAAAAAGAATCATTCTATAGCACATAAACAGAAATTATTAGAATATGAAATAGAACAAATTATGCTAGGTAATCAAACCATAGAAAAGAGTGATATAAAAGCTAAAATAGAAGAATTATCAAAAGAAATGCGAGAAGAAATAGTTTGTACTAAATTAACAAAAACAAATGTAGACAAAATTGATAATATGTTAGCATATATGCAATCAGAATGTGTAAAACATAAGATAGACTTTCAGTTACAAGTAAATGGAAATATTCATCATATGGTAAATAAACATATAGAGGAAGAAGACTTGGAAATTTTACTTGCAGACCTAATAAAGAATGCAATTATAGCAATCAACCACTCTGAAAATGTGAATAAAAGTATTTTAGTTAGATTAGGATTAATTGATGGATTTTATAGTCTATATGTCTATGATTCTGGTATAGAGTTTGAGATAGAAACCTTAATGAATCTTGGAATAAAGCCAAGTACAACACATGCCAATGAAGGTGGTACAGGAATGGGACTTATGAATACATTTGATACATTAAACAAATATAAGGCAAGTTTAGTAATTGATGAATATGGAAAACCTGCAAAAGACAATTTTACAAAAGCCATAAAAATTATTTTCGACAGTAAACATGAATATAAAATAACATCCTATCGTGAAAAAGAGATAAAGGAAAAAGATATAAATAAAAGGGTTTCTTTTTAAGAAGCCCTTTTAAAATCCAATCATATCGTTATAAACCTCAATAGCAAACTTATCAGTCATACCAGAAATATAATAAATAATACATTGATAAAAATCATCCTCATGACTAAAATCAAAAATAACATCATTTATTAGTTTTAATTCTTGTCGATTACCCAAATCATAATAATTTGTTAAAAAGCCTAAAAAACTATCATAAAGTTTTAGGGAAATGTTAGATAATTTTTCTCTTAAAGTAATCATTGTATTTTCCTTATTATAACAAGCTTTCAAAGTATTATAAATTTCATTTAAAACTAAATCAAAGTATCTAATAGAAGGTTGTAGCCTATCTGAAAAATAGATATTTCTATAATTAAATTCTTTGATTTTATTTAATAAATCAAAAGCTTCCTCTGAAAAACATAAGCCCTTTTCAGGAGAGGAATTTTTAGCTAAGTCACAAACCAAATAATTAATAATAATCGTGTTATTAATTTTCTTTTCAGGTAAATCATAATGTAGTAATTTGTATAATTCCTCCAAATGCTCATCAATGATGCCTAAACTAATAGCATCTTCAATATCTCTGCCAATATATGAAATTTTATCAGAAATCTTTACAACACAACCTTCCCAAGTATAGGGAGCATATTGGTTAGGTTTAACATAAGTGGCTAAATCAATATATTCGCCTCTAGGCTTTAAGCAATTTTCATCAATCTCTCCACAATGAGAAATAATACCATCTCTAACAGCATATGTTAAATTTAAATTATCCTTATCATGTTCTTTATTTTCTAATAACTCTATTTTATTAACAAAGTCTAATCCGTTTTTTTCATGCCAAAAAGAGCGATTCAAATCTCTTTGAGAAATTTCTGATAAAATCTTTTCTCCAGCATGCCCAAAAGGACTATGTCCAATATCATGCGCAACAGAAATAGCTTTTGTTAATTCTGTATTTAGTCCCAAATAACTAGCAATAGAATAACTAATCGATTCTACATGAGAAACATGTTCACTTCTTGTACAAATGTGGTCACTTTCAGGTGAAAAAAAGACTTGTGTTTTATGTTTTAATCTTTTATAAGCATTGGAATGAATAATTCTCGTATAATCTCTATCAAAAACAGAACGAATATCATCAGAATTAGTTGATAAAGGTTTTTCTCTCTTAGATATATTTTCCCAATTTGGATGATGAGGATTGGCTGCATATTCTTTAAATAAATTTTCCATAATCGTTTCCATCCTTTCTGTAAAAATTCAAACCTAGTTTATTATAAAAAAATAAAAAAGTCTATAAATACATCAAAATAAAATATTGAAAATAAAAATTTCACGTAGTATAATGAAAAAAACTAAAGGAGGAGATAAGCATGTTACATGTCATAAAAGATGATTTTGATGAAAGCCCAGAAGATATTTTAAATTCGATTAATAAAATGTTAAACAAAAAAGAAGAAGAAAAAAATAAAGAAAATAAAAAACAAGATAAAGAATAGGAGTAATCAAAATGGCAAATTCAAAGTTAATTGTAGTAGAAGGAGCGCAAGGAGCAGGAAAAACAACTGTAACAGATTTTTTAAGATATTCATTAAGTTATACAAATTTATATAGACTATGTGGAACCGCAGATAGTACAGTAGAAGGTAAGAAAAAAGCAGAAGATATGTATTTTAATTTATTAGAATATATCAAAAAGATGGAAAATAAAAGTATCAATTTAGTGTTTGATAGAACGTTCTTTACAGAAGAAAATTATTGTAGATTAGGAAAAAAAGAGTATACATTTACAGATGTATATGAGAAATTATTAGAAGAATTTAGTAAGCTAGATTTTGAAATATACTATATAACATTATATCTAAAAGATACAGAAAATTATCATGCAAGATTAAATAGAAAAGATAAAGCTGTTTTCAAAAATTCCAAATTTGAAGCGCAAAATAGTATTAACCAACAAATAGTGTATTTAGAAATGGCAGAAGAAATACAAAAAAAATATCCAAATATTCAAGTAAAAAACATTGCAAATGATAGAGATTTTGAAGAAACAAAAAAAGAATTAAGAGAATTTATAGGGTATTAAAAGGAAGAGAAAAACGAAGAAAAAATGAGAAAATAAATGAAATAGTAAAAAATGGAATTGACAGAAACAAGGAAAATCCATCTTTGTTAAAATATGGCAAAAATGAAATTTGTCATATTTCATAAAGATACTGTATAATATATATCGATGGTGCATTATTCTAGTCATACTTGAGTTTATGAGGGTGGGGCTAAAAATCCACTAAAGGGCATATCGTTGAAGTTCTTTGAATGTGCGCGAAACGCCAAGTTTGTGTGTGTTCAGGGAGTAAGAAATTTGGGTATTATATAATGGCATATATAAGATTCCCTGGTTTCGCGGAGGCTTAGATTTATGATAAATGAATCTTTTTATACATAATTTAAGAGTAACCTGTGATGAGTGCCAAGACACAAAAAGCACAGAGTAGCCTGTCTTGAGTGAATGTATTGGGATTAAATCATTAGTAAAATATAGTTTTGGCCAAATTAGTTTTACTGTACTTATGAAATTTCATTTGCAAAAGAGACTAGTAAAACACAACTGTATGTAAAGGAAAACTTCTAGAATGTTTGTTTCGAAAGAGACATAGGAGTCTGGGGATTAAGGTACAGATTTAAGTGGCGATCTGGTGTCTATTAAAACTAATAGATATTTTCCTTAAACGGAAACGGCTCTAACAGTAATGTTAAGTGGAAAATAGAGAAATTCGACTAGACCTAAACTGTAAAATTTACTTAG
>CALXQV010000039.1 GCA_944390535.1 uncultured Clostridia bacterium
GCAATAATTTGTGTTGTCACTGTACATGCTACTTGGAAACTCTTTGGACTTTCTATCATTTTTCCATTCATAACAGTTCCATTATCTAACATATCTGCTATATTAATTAAACAACAGTTAAAGATTGGTTGTACAAAATAATCTGCATCGTGGAAATGTAAAACTCCGTCAGCGTCTGCTTTAGCAATCTTTTCTGGTAATAGTAATCTTCTAGTTAAATCTCTTGATACTTCACCTGCAATATAATCTCTTTGTGTTGAAGCAAGTAACGTATTTTTATTTGAATTTTCCTCTGCTAATTCTTTGTTTTCATTTCTAATCAATCCTAATATGGTTTCATCAGTTGTATTTTGTTTTCTAACTAAAGCTCTTGTGTATCTATATACAATATATTTCTTTGCTAGTTCATATTTTTCAATTTCCATTAATTTTTCTTCAATAAGATCTTGGATATCTTCAACTAACATTCTCTTTTTATTCAATTCTTCTATATATTCAATAATTCCTTTTATATCTTCTTTATTAGCTCTCTCCTTTGGCTTTACCTCCTGATTTGCTTTTTCAATTGCTATTTGAATTTTTGCTCTGTCATAATCAACAGCTCTTCCATCCCTCTTAATTACTTTCATTTTACATTTCCTCCTTCGATTAGTATGGTTACATTATATATCTACAAAAATTATTTTCCGTTGCAAAAGCAACACATTATGAAAAAATGGTTTTTGCAATTCTTAATCTCTTTGTTCTCTAGGCTTTTTTCTTTTATTACAAATTTATTACAAAAATATTACAAATATATTTTTATGTTTTTGTTGCTTTTGCAACTTTTATAATGTATAATACTTATGTAATTTTAAAGGAGGTAAAAACGTGAACACCAAGTTTGACATAGAAAACTTCATTACTGATTTTGCAAATTCTTGTCAAAAAAAGCAGAAAAAAGTATTTAGCAAAAATGAAGTTGTTACGACCTATATTAAAAATCGAAATCAATTATGTATATTACTAGATGGAAATGCTGATTTGGTACGTTACGATTTAAATGGAAATCGTACAATTGTAGAACATTTTTCTAAAAATGCCCTTTTTGGTGAAGTCTTTTATACCATCACAACAAATAATGAATTATTAGTTGAGGCAAAATCAAATTGTACTGTTCTTTTCTATATTTATGATGATATTTTTCACAAATGTAGAAACAACTGTAAGTTCCATCAAACCTTGTCTGAAAATTTGCCACAACTGATTTTGAATAAGGTAACCGATTTAAATATGCGAATTGAGTTATTAACAAAAAGGTCTACTAGAGATAAATTACTTGGCTATTTTTCTTTACTTTCTACTAGAAAACTAAGTACTTCTTTTGAACTCCCATTTTCTTTAACTGATTTAGCAGATTATTTGAGTGTTGATAGAAGTGCTATGATGAGAGAATTAAAACTTTTAAAAGAAGATGGCTTTATTGAAAAAATAGGAAATAGAATTATTTTATTATACAAATAATTATGACTACATAAAAAAAGTAACTTTGCTATATGTGTAAAATTACTTCGTGACGATTAGTCAAATACAAGAAGCTTAATCTTTTTAAAAAATTTTACTTTACTAATTTTTATGAAAGGAGATTTACGTGAATATTACATACAGACTAGCAGATAAACAAGATATCCCATTCTTGACAGATTTACGAATTAAATTAGATCATTATACCTGCCTTCGTGATGGTTTAAATTTGGAAAATGAAGAACAATTACGAGAAAACATAAGAAATACACTTTCTGAGGATTTGAATAAAAGCATTTTCTTTTACATTGCTTTAGATGAAGGAAATATTATCGCCTGTGGAGGATTAGTCATCCTAAAAGTACTTCCTTACCACTTAATTCCTAGTGGAATAAAGGGATACATTACAAGTGTCTATACAGAAGAACAATACCGTAGGCTTGGACTTCAAAAAAATATTATTGAAGGACTTTTAGAATTAGCTAAAGAAAAAAATTGCAATAGAGTAGAATTAGATGCCTTAAATCCTCATGCTATTAAATTATATGAAACATTTGGATTTCAAAAAAAAGATAATAAATTTTATTTACAAATATGAACGTTAGGTAATTCCTAACGTTCATTTGTTTGAATATAATTCCATGAATCTAAACACATATCTTCTAGTGTTTTTTCTGTTGTCCAGCCTAGTTCTTCTTTTGCTTTTTCAGGGTCTGCATAGCAAGTTGCAATGTCTCCTGCTCTTCTTTCTGTAATTTTATATGGTACTTTTTTACCTGTTGCCTTTTCAAATGCATTTACCATATCTAATACACTATATCCTTTTCCTGTTCCTAAATTATAGATATATAGCCCTTCTTTTTCTTTCTCCAGTTTTTCTAAGGCTTTTACATGTCCTTTTGCTAAGTCAACAACATGAATATAGTCTCTGACTCCTGTTCCGTCTGGTGTATTGTAATCATTTCCAAATACAGATAATTCCTTTAATGTTCCTGCTGCAACTCTTACAACATATGGCATTAAGTTATTTGGTATTCCTTGTGGCTCTTCTCCAATTAATCCACTTTCATGTGCTCCAACTGGATTAAAGTATCTTAAAATACAAATGTCCCATGTATTATCTGATTGACATATATCTTTTAGGATTTGTTCTATAAATAACTTACTTGTACCATATGGATTGGTTGTTCCCCCTGTTTTACATGCTTCTGTTATTGGAATCGCTTCTGGATCTCCATATACAGTTGCTGATGAGCTAAAGATGAACTTTTTACAATTATATTTTCTCATGGTATCTAATACAACTAATGCTCCTGAAATATTATTTGTATAATATTCAATTGGT
>CALXQV010000040.1 GCA_944390535.1 uncultured Clostridia bacterium
TTTTAAGAATATTGGTTCAACAGACCATTGTCCAAATGCAGCAATGGAAAATGTAGATAGAAAATTATATGGTATTCAATTCCACCCAGAAGTAAATTTATCTGTTAATGGAACACAAGTTATTAAAAATTTCTTATTTAATATTTGTAAATGTTCTGGTGATTGGCAAATATCTTCATTTGTAGAAGATAGTATAAAGACTTTAAAAGAAAAAATTGGTAATGGAAAAGCTTTATGTGCCCTATCTGGCGGTGTTGATTCATCAGTTGCTGCTGTATTACTACATAAAGCCATTGGAAAAAACCTAACTTGTATATTTGTAGATCATGGCCTACTTCGTAAAAATGAAGGTGATGAAGTTGAAGAAATTTTTAGAAATCAATTTGATATAAATCTAGTTAGAGTAAATGCCAAAGATAGATTTTTAGATAGACTTTCTGGTGTTACAGATCCAGAGAAAAAGAGAAAAATTATTGGAGAAGAGTTTATTAGAGTTTTTGAAGAGGAAGCAAAAAAAATTGGAACGGTTGATTTTTTAGTTCAAGGAACAATATATCCTGACGTAATAGAAAGTGGACTGGGAAAAAGCTCTGTTATTAAAAGTCATCATAATGTTGGTGGATTACCAGACTATGTTGATTTTAAAGAAATTGTAGAACCTTTGAGAAATTTATTTAAAGATGAAGTTAGAAAAACTGGCTTAGAATTAGGAATACCAGAAAACTTAGTTTTTAGACAACCATTCCCTGGACCTGGATTAGCTATTAGGGTAATTGGTGATATAACTGATGACAAATTAGATATTTTAAAAGAAGCAGATAGTATTTTTAGAGAGGAAATTGCAAATGCTGGACTTCACAAATCTATCAATCAATATTTTGCTGTATTAACAAACTTAAAATCTGTTGGTGTTATGGGTGATGAAAGAACATATGATTATACTATCGCATTACGTGCAGTAGAAACAACAGATTTTATGACAGGTGTTTGGAGCAAAATACCTTATGAAATATTAGAAAAAGTTTCTTCAAGAATTGTTAATGAAGTAAAACATGTTAACAGAGTAGTTTATGACATTACTTCAAAACCACCTGCAACAATTGAATGGGAATAAATTTTAAATGATATAATAGGGATTGACCTAATAAATAGATAGGTCTTCCCTATTTTTTATCAAAAATTGTCTTAAATACACCTTTATCAATCAAGTTTGCAAATATATTTTTTATAATAATTAAAATAATTGGTCCAATTAATAATCCAATAACACCTGTTATCTTAAATCCTGTATACATAGCAATTAAAGTAAAAATGGGATGAACACCAATATTTTTACTAACCAATTTCGGTTCTAGGAATTGCCTTACGATTGACATGATAATAAATAAAGTAAGAATAGCAATTCCTAGTGATAAATCACCATTTAATCCTGAAATAATCGCCCATGGAATCATAACTGTTCCAGAACCTAAAATGGGAAGTGCATCTACAAATCCAATGAATAATGCCATTAACAAGGGATACTGTATATTAAATTTTAAGAAGGATAATAGATATAATCCAATTAAAGAAATGATAAAAGATACTAAAATTAGTGTTGCTTGTGCTTTTAGATATCCTCCTAAGGTTTGAATTAAATCTTTTAAATGTGTGCTTAATCTTTTTACCCAAGTTTTTGGTAAATGATATTCTATTTGGTCTAATATATAGATTTTATCTACGCAAATAAAATATAATGATAAAATCGTAATTCCCACACAAATCGCTATTTCTGGTATTTTTGTAATGATATTTAATAAACCATTTAAGGCATTTCTTAACCAATTCGATATGGTTTGTAGTAAATCACCACTAGACTCTTGAACAATCGTAAATATTTCATCAGATAATTTGATTTTATCAAAATGAAATTGCTCTATAAAGCCTTGGATTTGGACAGAAGCTTTATCAACATAGTCGTTTAAGCCTTGTAATAAACTAGAAGATTCTGAAAATAATGTTACAATAATCCAAGCTAAGATGCCTAAAATGATAGTAGATACAAGGACAAAAATAATAATAGAACTGGTTCTTCTAGTTAATTTTGTTTTTCTCATGATAAATTTAATCAGTGGCTCTATGATAAGAGAAATAATAAATGCAACTAAAAATGGCATATAGAAAATGGATAATTTTAATGCTACATATAGCCCAATAACTAATAATACAACATATAAGATATTTTTTAATACCCTTGTCCAATATGGTATGTTAACAATCATCTGGTTTCTCCTCTTCAATTTTATACAATCTTGTATTTCTAAATCAATTTACTATTTATTATATGTATCTTAAAAATTTATATACTATTAACGCCTGAGTCAGATGATATTTTTTATACATTATATGTGCAAATGGAAGAATATTAGAAATTCTTAAAATAACAAGTAGGAGAATCTCAAACTCGTTTTGAGAGGTGCCTACTTGTTATTGTTAGAATTTATATATTCTGTAATGTTAGCCATATAATGTATAAAAAATATCATCTGACTCAGGCTGAAAAATATATAGTAAATGATAAATTATTCTGCATTTTTATTTGTATCACAATCACAAACATCTTCAAATGTAATACAGATTTCCTTATCATCTAATTTTGCTCTATTTTGTGCGATATCACCTAATGTTAATATTCCAATTACTTTTTTGTTACTATCACAAACTGGTAATCTTCTAACTTTATTCACACCCATTTTGTTTTCTGCATTTGCCATATCTTCATTTTCTTCGCAAGTACATACATTTGTCGACATGACATCACTTACTGGTGTAGATTTTACATCTTTATCGCAAGCAATTGTTCTTAAAATAATATCTCTATCTGTTATAATACCACATAAGCAATTGTTTTGATCACAAACAGGAATACAACCGATATGGTTTTGACACATTAATTTTGCCACATCACATATCGTTGTTTCTGGTTTGACACAACAAACATCAGTACACATACAATCTTTAACCTTCATTCTATTTACCACCTTTCAAAATTTCTTAATTTTATTGTTTGCATTTTTAAAATTTCTATTCAAAGTTAATTTTGAAAAATTGGTAAAATTTTCTTTTTAATATTCATAAATATCATATAATGGCTGTTGATAATTTCTAGGCATGATTGGCGGTCTCATTGGTGGACGTGGATTATGTGGTGGTCTTGGTGGAAAAGGACGATTTGGTCTTCCTAATAATTCTCTAATTAACAATATTTTAATTAAATCTCTTAAATTATTATTTGCTGGACTTCTTCTGTTTTGTACTTCTGAATTTCTATTTTCCTGCTTTTCAGAAGGTTTCTTTTGTATCTCTTCTTTACTTAATCCATTTCTATTTTGTGTATTACTTGTTGTAGAAACTGTATTTCCTAAATTGATATTCATAGTAATTTGATTGTTATCTTCTAAGGATAAATAGATTTCATCTGTCATTTGTTCAATCTCTTCCCTCGTATTTGCTCCCATATTTCTCTCACAAGCTTTTTTAACCATTGGATATATAATTTTATATATCTCAGGATAACATTCTTCCAAATCGTTTCTCGAGCTTATTTGTGTAGGTTCTGGATATCCACTTGCATACATTTGGTTTTGATTAAGATTTGCCATGCTTGGATATCCTAAAATACTTCTTATGTACTCTTCATATTGGTTATCATACATTTTTAATTCCTCCTTATTTATTTTATACAAGATATGTCGATAACCTTTAAATGGTGCATATTTTTCACCTATTCAATAAAAAAGAACAGAGATACCTCTATTCTTAATATTTTAAAAATCGTTTTTGATTTTCTCATATATATCTTTCCAATTATCAACTCTAGGAAATTTGGTTGCTACATCTATGTTACTCTTACTATTAAACAACAATGTTTCAATACCTAATGCGCTAACTTTATTACAATTTGAAATAGAATCATCAATAAATAAGTCAATTTTTTCATTTTTACAAGCAGTTACCTTATCAAAACTACAAATCAATTTATCATAGTGAATTTGATTAAAATTTAATTCCTTTATTGTTGTCTCATATTCATCATGGTATAAAGTTTTATCCCTTGCTGTAATAACAATAATTTGATGTCCTAATGCTTTAATTTTATAGATATATTTGGAAACATCTTGTTTGAAAGGTGTATGGGGAATAACCCTATCATAATATGTTTTTGCAAATTCAAATTCTCTTTTTTTCATTTTTTCTGGTAAAGTATTGTATGAAATATTGTTTCTTTTTAAATACTCTATATCTATTT
Source organism: uncultured Clostridia bacterium (assembly GCA_944390535.1). Lineage (GTDB taxonomy): Bacteria > Bacillota > Clostridia > TANB77 > CAG-508 > CAG-269. The sequence goes on from CALXQV010000040.1 coordinate 4,289, forward strand.
CAAAAAATTCTGATATATATGGCATTAAATAATCAAAAGTATCTGCCATTGTATCATCTATATCTATTCCTATATTCAATTTTAACTCCTATTCATATTTTTATGATTTTACTTAGTATATGTTTTTTATTTATTTTTATTCTGTTACCAATTTAATATGTTTTTCTATTACATGTATCTCTCTATTTTCTAATGCTATCTCTAAATATACACCATCTGGATGTCCTTGCATGTCTATATTCTCAGTTAAAGAACCTACAACATAATAGCTTTTCCCATCTTCTTTTAATTGCTTTGTCCAATGTTGATGTCCATTAAATATTGCGATGACATTTTCGTCATTATGGATTATATTTTTAACTTCTTTTCTATTTGCCATTAATGCATTTTCTGGATATTCTTGAAACCAATAATTACCGATTTGTCTATCCTCTGCTAAACCAAAATGCGTAAAAATGATGCAAGGTAATGTATTTTTCAGTAAATCTTCTTTTAGCCAAGCAATTTCTTCTTCTGACATATGCTGTGCTTGATAAATTCCACCATCTTGTTCTCCTACATCTCTTTTAATATCAGTTGTTAAGATAATAAAATGGTATCCATTCATATTAAATGAAAAAGTTGCATTTTCATATCCCATAATTTCTTCAATTTCTTTCCTTGAATACATCGTACGCAAATCATGATTTCCTAATGCAGAATAAAAAGGCACTGGTATCTTTTTTAATATATTCCAAATATATGTATAGTTTGCAATATCTTTATCATGGTTGTATGTGTCTTCAATTAAATCACCTAAACAGATGCTTAAATCAGGCTTAGTATCATGTATTTCATCGATTAATTTCATTACGATTTCTTCAGCATATTGTGTTAGTTTTCTTTTTAAATTCGCATTTAATTTTTTAGGTCTTTCATCTAAATAATGTATATCTGAAAAAACAATTAATTTACACTTACTCATTACATATTTTCCTTTCTATATTTATAGTGCTTTTACTAAATCTTTAAATTGATTTCCCCTATCTGCGAAATTTTTAAACATATCAAAACTTGCACTGGCAGGAGAAAATAGAACTACTTCTCCACTTTTTACATTCTTTTTAGCAATAGAAACAGTTTCTTCTAAAGTTTCACACATATAGATATCTAGGTTTTTGTTTTCCTTTTCTAGTTCTCTTTTTACCACTTCATAAATTTTTCCAGAAGTTTGACCAATTAGAATCAGTGTTTTTACTTTTTCTACAATTGGTTTTGCAAGAGGTGTATAATCTAAATTTTTATCATACCCACCAGCAATTAACACAATATTTTCTTTGAAAGCATTTAATCCAGATAATGTTCTAGAAGGTGAAGAACTTGCAGAATCATTATACCATTTTACACCATGTATTTCTTTTATAAATTCAATTCTATGTTCTACTGGTTTAAATTCTTTTATAGCTTTTACAGCTGTTTCTGTATCAACCAAACTTGCTGTGGCAGCGATAGCTGTTGCTATATTTTGATAATTATGATTTCCTTTTAAAATAACATCATCTGTATTTAAAATATGTTTTCTTATTTTATCATCACATTCTTTTATCACATCTTCATCTACAATATATCCATTGTCCAGTTTTGTTTGACTACTAAAGAAAATAACTTTTCCTTTTGCTTCTTTGGCACATGCTTTCGTAATCTCATTATCATAATTTAACACTAAAATTCCATTTTCATCTTGAAATTTAAAAATATTTTTCTTACTATCTATATATTCTTGATAATCTTTATGAATATTTAAATGATTTGGTGTTATATTAGTAATAACAGCAATTTGTGGACTAATCTCCATTCCCATTAATTGAAAACTACTTAATTCTAAAACAACAATGTCTTCTGGCGTCATTTCTGGTAATTTTGTAAACAATGGTGTTCCAATATTACCACCTAAAAAAGTTCTGTATCCTGCCTTTTGTAAAATATGATTAATTAAGCTAGTTGTTGTCGTTTTACCATCACTACCTGTAATTCCAATGACTTTTCCTGGACACATTTCCATTAATAATTCTATTTCTGTGGTTACCAATGCACCTCTATTGGCTTCTTTTACTAATTCTGGTTTTGTTGGCAAACAGCTAGGAGAACGAAAAATAACATTAAAATTTGTCAAATGTTGTAAACAATCTTCTCCAAAATGAGTGGTAAATCCATAATTAGTAATTTTTTCAAGTGTATCTTTGGGAATTTCGTTATATTCTCTTTCATCAAATATAGTTACATTTGCTTTTTTCTCATATAAATAATCTAAAAGTGGCAAATTACTAACGCCTAATCCTATTATGGCTACTTTTCTATATCTTATGTAATCATTAAATTCATTCCATTTTTTATTATCATATTTCATTTTGAAATTCCTCCCAGTTTTTAATTAAAATATTGATTTTTTCTATATATTTTTACTAATATTTAGTATTATATATCAATTATATAGAAAAAACAAATTATCTGTGAATATTTTTTTTAGATTCGTACAAAATAATAATGTACTTTGAGGAGGTGCATTGTATATGAGTAAGAAAAACAATAAAGAAAACAAAAATAATAACAACAATTCAAACAATCAAAACAACAATAATGAAAGACAAAACAATAACAACAGATAGTTAATAAAAGAGACAATTATGAATAATTCTAATTGTCTCTTTCCTTTTGCATATTAGGATTTCTAATATATAAACATATATTTCTTATTTAGTTCCAAAAATTCTGTCTCCTGCATCCCCTAATCCAGGTACAATATATGCTTTATCATTCAATTTTTCATCAACACATGCTGTATAAATTTGTACATCTGGATGTTCTTTCTTTAATTTTTCTATACCTTCTGGTGCAGAAATAATACATAAAAATTTAATTTTCTTAACGCCATCTTTCTTTAACATTTTTATCGTATCTGCTGCTGAACCACCTGTTGCAAGCATTGGATCTAATATAATTACTTCTCTTTTAGCTATATCTTTTGGCATTTTATAATAATATTGAATTGGCTCAAAAGTTTCTTCATTTCTATATAATCCAATATGTCCAATTTTTGCATTTGGAACAATTTTTAATAAACCATCTAACATTCCTGTTCCTGCTCTTAAAATTGGAACAAATGCATAATTGTCTTCATCCAATACTCTTGCTTTCATATTACAAATTGGTGTTTCAATTTCTGTTTCTTTTAATTTTGCATCCTCTAATGCATGATAGCATAACAATGTAGCTATTTCCCCTATTATTTCTCTAAATTCTTTTGTTCCTGTGTTTTTATTTCGAATAATTGATAATTTGTGTTCTACTAGAGGATTGTTTAATACAGTAACCTGATTTGTTTCACTATTTTCTATATTTTCCACAGTATCTGCCTCACTCTTATATTCTATTTCAGTTTTAGTTTCTTCCTTATCTTCTGATTTGTCATTTGTTTCTTTTTCATTTGGCAATAACAAATTTAGTAAAATACCAATGATAGCTGCTAAACTCATACCAGAAATAGTGATAGATAAGTCTCCATGAATAATAGAGATGGCTGCTCCTCCTAACCCTAGTACTAACATGGTAGAAGCTACAACGACATTTTTAGGTTTTCCAAAGTCAAGTTTATTTTCAATTAATACCTTTAAACCATTTACAGAAATAAATCCATATAATAGTAAAGATACTCCTCCAAGAACAGCATTAGGAATAGTAGATACCAAAGCTGTAAATTTACCGAAGAATCCTAAGCAAATGGCAAAAATAGCAGCTAATCCAATAACCCATACAGAAGCAACTTTTGTCATTCCTACAACAGATGTATTTTCTCCATAAGTTGTATTAGCAGGTCCCCCTAAAAATCCTGCAACAAATGTTGCTAATCCATCACCTAATAAAGTTCTATCTAATCCTGGTTTTTTTAATAAATTTTTACCAATAATGGTACTTAATGCTGTGTGGTCACCAATATGTTCAGCCATTGTAACTAAAGCAATTGGTACAATCGTTAATAGTGCTGAGAAATTAGGTGTATAGTTTAAGAATGGTATGATAAAACTTGGCATACTAAAGAAACTTGCTTCTAATACAGGTGTAAAATCAACCAATCCAAAGCAAATTGCTGAAACATATCCCACAACAATTCCTACTAAGAATGGAATAATTTTTAAGAAGCCTTTTCCTCTAACCATAACAATTGCTGTCGTTAGAAAAGTAATTAAAGCAACTGCAATACATCTCCAATCAATTTGTGCACCTGTACCTAATCCAATTTGAGATATCGCACTTGGTGCTAAACTTAATCCAATTATCATAATCATTGGTCCAATAACAATTGGTGGTAATAGTTTATCTATCCATTTTTTCCCTATAAAATGAATGATAATGGCAAAAATGACATAGACAAGACCAACAGCCATAACACCAACCATAGCACCTGAAATACCACCTTTTACAAATGCTGCTGCTAATGGTGCAATAAAGGCAAAAGAACTTCCTAAGTATACAGGTGATTTTCCTTTTGTACATAAGATGTAAATTAATGTTCCAATTCCTGATGTAACTAATGCTACTGGAATCGTAAGTACGGTTTCTCCTGCTGCTGTGTTTACCATAATAGGAACTAAGATGGTTGCTCCAAACATGGCAAAAACATGTTGCAATGCAAGAATAATCCATTTTCCAATGGTTGGTTTTTCATTTACATCTAATAGTAATTTTTTTGTTTCTTCCATTGAAACGCCCTCCTTTTATTTTGTTAGTAAGTATTACATGTAGAACAATAGCGGGCTTTCTTAAACATTTTCTCTGTTTATGACATTTCAAAGCTCGCGTTATTGTTCGGCGCCAAATTTTACGCAAGTAAAATTTGTGTGTAATGTTGTTTTTTATTGAATAGGAAAACGTGATTTTTCCTATTCAATAAAAAATATCAATTCCAAAAGAATTGATATAAACACTTACTTTATAGATTTTAAGATTGGGAACGCAAAATAAACAATATTTCTATTGATATTACCTGTTTTTAATTTTGTAATATTTTCTACAAATTTTGTCATTTTTCTACACCCTTTCTTACTATATACCATTCCTCGAAAAGTTGCAATAGAAAATGACTAAATTTATTAAATTTTAATTATTTTCGGTAATTGCGACACACAAGATGTAAAAAAAATAACAAAAAATATATATATCTTAGTCTGACCTGTAACTATTTTTTATTGTATAAATATAAACACATTTTTATAAAACTGTAATTAGTATAAACCAGAAGAAATTTTTTACATTCCTCCTGGTTAACACGTTATTCGATACTGATTGACATTTTTTCCACCGTTTCAAGAATGATTCGATCAATCAATTCTTGACAAGAAAACTGCTCCTTCTTAATCTTTCCTTCTTCAAGACTTTTTATTTTAATCTGCAGTTTTCTTATAACGGGGGTTAAATGTCTTAAGCCCCGCGTTCTAGAAACAACATCTAGACTAAATTTAACTATCTCCCTAGCTTTTTTTTCCTCTTCGCTGGTTTGACTTTCCTGCAACGCTTGATCATACTCAATCAATTTAGATACCAGGACTAGTATCTTTTCAGCATCTGTTAAATCTCTAATATCCATTTTACCTCCATAATATATTCTGGAGGTTTAACACAGCCCCTCCAGAAAAAAATTAATAAATTTCTCCTGTACTTGCTGTGTAGCACATTAGATGGTATTATTATAGCATTATCTATCTAAAAAGTCAATTGTTTACATAATATTATTTTGTCTTACCATTTAAAATTTAACGCATATTTCTATCTTGACTAATCAAAATTTATAGCAATACATTCTATATTTTATATTTGTCTCTTTTTGTATAAGTCGTATGTAATAATCTTTCAGCAATTTCACTGCCTGGTTTTTCTAAGAAATCTTTATATAATTTTTTCATGACAGGATTATCATGTGATTTTCTTACAATACTTCTTTCATCAATTGTGTATAAGGCATCTGCTCTTAATTTTCTAACATCTACTTCTGCTCTTGTTTTAGAACTTTTTATTGGTTGGCCACCACCCATAATACAACCACCAGGGCAAGCCATAATTTCAACAAATTGATAATCTGCTTTTCCAGATTTGATTTCTTCTAAAATTGTTCTTGCATTTGCCAATCCACTTGCTGCAACAACACAGATATCTTTTCCTGCAATATTAATGGTTGCTTTTTTGATACCATCTCCACCTCTTACCTGGTCAAAATCAATTTTAGGTAAATCTTTTCCTGTTAAGGTATCTTGTGCAGTTCTTAAAGCTGCTTCCATAACCCCACCAGTTGTTCCAAAAATAGCTCCTGCACCACTAGCTTCTCCCATAGGACTATCAAAATTACTATCTTCTAATTTTTTAAATTCGATGTTAGCTTGTTTTATCATTCTTGCTAATTCTCTAGTTGTAATCACATTGTCTACATCATATAAGTTATCTTCCATCATTTCTGGTCTTTGTCTTTCAAACTTCTTTGCAATACATGGCATAACAGAAACTACATAAATTTTTTCTGGATTTAAGCCTTCTCTATTGGCATAATATGTTTTTAGAATAGCACCAAACATTTCATGAGGAGATTTACAACTAGATAGATGTGGCAATAATTCTGGATAATTCATTTCTATATATTTTACCCAACCTGGACTACAAGATGTAATCATTGGTAAATGATCATTTTTTGTAAATCTTTCTATAAACTCATTTGCTTCTTCCATAATGGTAAGGTCAGCACCTGTATTGGTATCAAATACTTTATCAAACCCTAAACGTTTTAATGCTGTTACCATTTTACCAGTTACATTTGTACCAATTGGCATACCAAATTCTTCTCCTAAAGCAACTCTCACAGCTGGCGCTGTTTGAACAATAACCGTTGTTTCAGGATCTTTTAATTTTACCCATACATCATTAATAGTTTCTTTTTCGTGTAATGCACCAGTTGGACAAGCTTCTATACATTGTCCACAAAATGTACAGTTTACATCATTTAAACTATGATCTCCAACAGTAGAGATACAAGATTCAAATCCTCTATTAATACAATCAATAGCACCAATTTTTTGGACATTTTTACAAGCAGCTACACATCTTCTACATAAAATACATTTATTAAAATCTCTTACAATTGATGGAGATAAATCATCAATTGTATGTTCTGTTCTTTCTCCTTCAAATTCAATATTTAAAACATTAAATTTTGTAGCTAAAGCTTGTAGTTCACAATTTCCTGAGCGTGTGCAAGTTAAGCAGTCTTTTGCATGGTTGGATATGATTAAGTCTAAAATTACATGACGTGCTTCTAATACATTTTGTGTATGTGTATGAACAACCATACCTTCTTCTACGGTTTGTATGCAAGAAGTAGCAAATCCTCTTCTTCCTTCTACCTCAACAATACACATCCTACAATCTCCCATTTCATTAATATCTTTTAAAAAGCATAATGTTGGGATATCAATTCCTGCTTCTTTTGCAGCTGCTAGTATTGTTGTTCCTTTAGGCACTGTTATTTTTTGATTGTCAATTGTTAAATTAACCATTTCTTTTTCCATATTCACATCTCTCTTTCTATTCACAATTTTATTAACTTTCCTCTTCTCCTATGTCATATTCAATTGGCTGTTGATTTAATAATTCTCTTTGCTCTTCTGTTAAATATTTTTTGTCTACAATGATATCTAAAACATATTGATCAAAATAATTATCATTCATGGTATAATATCCATTTGGTTTTTCATCTGGTCCCTCTCCATAACTGTCTTCTACTTTCCATCGTTGTATATGGTCTCCTACTATGTTGGCACCTGTAATTACCATGGAATGTGATAAATTAATTTCTGAAAAATCTAAGCCTTCTTTTTTATCTAATGAATGTATATTGAAAATATTTTCATAGTTATAGATTCTAGTATCCAAAATACCTTGTTTTTCATATATATATTTATTTTGGATATCAACATTACTATATACAGGTATGTTATCTTTCAATTGTTGTATCGCACATCTTTTTAAATCTTCTATTGGTAAATTTAAAAATTGTCTATAACTTTTTTTATATACATTCCCAAAATATTTCAATCGATAAAATTTATTGTATTCTTTGTTATAAATTGGTATGTTGGTAATGGATACAAAGTCATCTAAATTTAGTGTCAAATATTGATCTCTAAAATTGATTGGTGTTATTTGTTTTTGAGATATGTATTTTCCATTTTTATCTTTATATTCTAAATCAAATGTCCTTGGTGGTTCACCTAAAATTTTAGATAAGAACATGTAATTTTGTTTTGCATATGTTTTTGTTAATTCTCTTAATTCATTTTCACTTTTTCCTTGTTTCTTTTCTTCTAACAAATAGATAACATCTTTTTTTACCTTTTCTCTGAATAAAAGGGTAATTTTCGCACCATCTTCCCCTTCTTTTGGATTTGGCATGTAAGAATTTGGTACAATTCCATATTTTTTTACAATACTTGCAAACCATTCATAAAATCCTGCTTCAGTAACACAGTTTTTTAATAATTGTTCTTGTTTAATATATTCTAAGGTTGTATTTTCAATAGATAAATTGATAATATTCTCATATGTTAGATTTGCTTTTTCTAATTTATCAAAGAAAGCAATATAATTACTTGATAATTCAAAATCCATAAGATCCATGTCTAAATTTTGAGCCATATTGTATTGAATCATATTAAATCCAGCATAAATCCAACATTTCCAACTATCTTTTTGGTCATAACGTTTTGTATTTGGAAGTTCAATATTGAAAACTGCTTGATTTTCCCTAACAATATCTCTATCTAGACAAGTATTTTCTAGTCCATTTGTTGTAATTGTATTTTCGATTATTTTATTTATTGGGTTTGCATGATATTCTTTTGAAAATGCTTTTATATCTTCAAAGGTTATCTCTAACATAACATTTCTCCTTTCTAGTTGATGGCTTTTATGTCCACATAGAAAACTCTATTGGTTGTTGATTCCATGCCTCTAATTGTTCCTGAGAAAGATATTTTTTATGGATAATGATACCGAATACATATTTTTCAAAATAGTTGTCATTCATGATGTTATATCCTTTATATTCACACTCAGTTCCATAGCTATCTTCTATTTTCCACCTAATTGGTTTATCATCTATTATATGTACACCGCAAATTGCCATGCAGTGATGAAAAGCTATTGAATTTGTATTTTGACCCTCTTCTTTTGTTAGAGGCGTTACTCCTAATGTTTGTTTATAATCATATAACCTTGTATCTAATACCCCTGAAGAAGTATCTCGAAATTGATTTCTATATATATTCACATAGACAGGTATATTATCCTTTAATTGTGCTATTCCCAATCTTTTTAAGTCATTTATTGGAAGATTTAAAAAAGTATAGCTTTCTATATGAGGATAATTAGTATACTGGTATACTTTTCCATATGGTTTGTTATGTCTAGGAATATTAGCAATACAAATAAATTCATTTAAATCTATTGTTAAGAACTTTTCCTTAAATTCTAAAGGCGTTATATTTTCTAGTCGTTGGAAATTTCCTTCTTTATCGATATATTCATAAGTAAATTGTTGGATAGGTTCTCCTAAAATTTTTGATAACAACATATAATTTTCTTCCAAAAATTCTTTCCTTTTATTTTCTAGCTCCTCTATTTTCGCATTTTTCTCTTTTAACTTAATCAGCTTAACAATATCACCTCTCAGCTTTTCTCTGTAAATGGTGTTTATCTTATTGGCATCTATACTTCCTTTCGTTTGAGGCATAATACAATTAGGGACAAAACCATATTTGTTAACAATTCCTCGAAAAAATTCAAAAAGTCCGTATCCTATAGGTGATTTAACTATAAATTCATTTTTGTTTATATGTTCATAAGATACATCTTCTAATTGAATAATTTTTTCGTATATTGCACTTGATTTTTCCAATCGATCAAAAAAGGAAATATATTCAGCTGATAATTCTAAATCTTCTATATCTATATTTAAATGATTAGCTACATTAGCTTGAATCACATTAAATCCAGCATAAACCCAACATAACTCACTAGCTTTTTGACTATATTTCTTTACGCGTCCAGGTAATTCGATATTAAATACAGGTTGATTTTCTGCAATAATATCTCTGTTTAGCATGGCACTTTCTATACCATTATTAGCAATTGCATTTTCAATCATTTTATTAGTTGGATTATTTTTATATTTTTTAGAAAATGCTTTTATATCATCTAATGTTATATCCATCTTCTCCCCCCAGTAATAAATCTTAATCAACGATTTTTTATTGTATAAGAACATAGGATTGTCCCTTTTGAACATTTTTTGTCCATTTTGGCACGTCCCTAATTTCCAATACACATCCTACAATCTCCCATTTCATTAATATCTTTTTTTTAGTTCTTATTTGTATCATATTGTTTTCTTCTTGAAGTAATAGGTATATATATTAATCCTATACTAGTAACCAAAAATATAATTAATATGATAATTAAAAATATATTAGAATATATATCAATTGTAAAATAGGTTAGTAAATTCACAAAAACTCCATTTTTTATTAATATTACAAAGAGTATATTGATAATAAGTAAAATACTATATAGTCCTGTTTTCACTTTTCCTCTATTCTTTTTTAATGTATCAAACATTAATATTATTGATATAATTAATACTATGTAAAATAGGATATCTGAATAATCCATTATCTTTTCCAAACTATTAAAGAGCAATTCTTCTGATGTCGGCCTCAATGGATTACAGATTATTGGTCCATTTTCAAATTCAATCATTTATTTTTCTCCTTGCTAATTTTCATAAATCATAAAGAAAATATCTAAGAAAACCCTCCCTTTTGCTCTAATTTCCAATTGCATGGAATGGACAACTTGCAATACATGTACCACATTTAATACATTTTTCTTGGTTAATAATTCTTTTATCTCTTCCAGAACCATCAATCGCATTGACTGGACAATGTTTTTGACACAAGCCACATCCTTTACATTTTTCTTCATTAATGGTGATTTTTGCCATTGCTTTACATTCTAATGTTCTACATTCTTTTTTAATAGCATGTTCTCTAAATTCTTCTCTAAAGTATTTCATTGTGCTAACAACTGGATTTGGTGCTGTCTGTCCTAGTCCACATACACTTGATTTTTGAATATTAGATGCTAATTTTTCTAATTTATATAGGTCTAATTCTTCTCCTTCACCATTACATAATCTTTCTAAGATTTCTAACATTCTCTTTGTTCCAATTCTACAAGGCGTACATTTGCCACAGCTTTCACTTACTGTAAAGTCTAGATAGAATTTTGCTAAAGCTACCATACATTTTGTATCATCCATAACGATTAATCCACCTGATCCCATCATAGAACCAATTTGTTTTAAAGATTCATAATCAATCGGTGTATCTAAATGTTCTTTTGGAATACAGCCTCCTGAAGGTCCTCCTGTTTGTGCTGCTTTAAATTCTCTGCCATTTGGAATTCCACCACCAATATCATAAATAATTTCTCTCAAAGTTGTTCCCATTGGCACTTCTACTAATCCAATATTATTAACATTTCCTCCTAAAGCAAATACTTTTGTTCCTTTTGAAGTTTCTGTTCCAATAGAAGCATACCAGTTTGGACCATTTAAAATGATTTGTGCAATATTCGCATATGTTTCAACATTATTAATTAAGGTTGGTTTTCCCCATAATCCAGATTGTGCTGGATATGGTGGTTTTACTCTTGGTTGACCTCTTTTTCCTTCAATAGATTCTAGCAAAGCTGTTTCTTCACCACAAACAAATGCACCTGCACCTAAACGAATTTCAATATCAAAACTAAAATCTGTATCAAAGATGTGTTCTCCTAATAATCCATATTCTCTTGCTTGCTTGATTGCGATGTTTAATCGTTGAACTGCAATTGGATATTCTGCTCTAACATAAATATATCCTTTATTAGCGCCAATTGCATATCCTGCAATTGCCATTGCTTCTAATACAGAATGTGGATCTCCCTCTAAAATACTTCTATCCATAAATGCACCTGGATCTCCTTCATCTGCATTACAAACGACATATTTTTGCTCTCCAGCAGAAGCCTTCGTAAGCTCCCATTTTTTACCTGTTGGGAAACCTGCTCCACCTCTACCTCTTAATCCAGAGTCTTTTATGACATCAATGACTTCATCTTGTGTCATTTCTTTTAGTACTTTTTCTAAAGCTGTATATCCATCAAATGCTATATATTCATCAATTTCTTCTGGGTTAACAACACCACAATTTTTAAGTGCAATTCTTTTTTGTTTCTTGTAAAAGTTTAATTCATCTAAACTATTAACAACTGTACCATCAATGTCTTTACAAAGTAATCTTTCTACTCTTTCTCCTTTTACAATATGGGTATCTATAATTTCTTCACAATCTTCTGGTGTTACCATTGCATAAAACGTGTCTTCTGGTCTTATAATAACAATAGGGCCTTTGGCACAAAGACCAAAACAACCTGTTTTTATCACTCTTACATTATCTATGTTTTTTTCTTTCAATATTTTTCTAAAATTTTCTAAAATCTCAGGTGATTTTGAAGAAGTACATCCTGTACCATGACAAACTAAAATATGTTTTTCTCTAGTGTCTGCTTTCGTGTTAACTCTTAAATCTAATTCTTTTCTTTTTTCTTCTCTTATTTTATGAATTTCTTTTAGACTTTTCATACTTTCCTCCTTTTACCCTTTACATTTCTAGGAATGTTTCTGTATAGGAACTTTTCCTTAAATAAGAATACATTTTTATATTTCCTTTAAATATTCTGACAATTTTGATAAATTTTTAGAAATTCCAATAACTTTTATAGGTATTTTTATTAAGCCTTTATTAGTTACTACATAATTTTCTATATGTAGCTTTTCTAAATTTATTATATTTTCTAATTCTTTTACAACATAATGTAATTGAACACAATGAGGAGACTTATCAACAGTAACAAATTTTATTTCTTTGATATTATTTCTAGATATCATACCTATTATTTTTGTAATAACCATATTTAGATGTGTTTCTTCTAAACATACTTCATATATGTTAACTGATTCTTGTTCTAGTTCTTGATATATCTTTGGAAACATATTTTGTAAACAGCTTCCTATGATTATTATTTTTTCACTAATATCAAAGCAATTTGTTTTTAATAAATTTTTCATTTATTCCTCCTTGCTATTTACAATTTCATCTAATACTTCATCTAATTTTTTAACAGTAGCTTTTCCATACACTTCTCCATTTACTGTAAATACTGGAGCTAGTCCACAAGCACCAACACATCTTGTCTCCTCAATAGAAAACAATCCATCTTTTGTTGTTTCGCCTGATTCTATTTGCAGACGTTCTTTTAATCTATCCATAATTTTTTGAGAACCTTTGACATAACATGCTGTTCCCAAGCATACGGCAATATTATATTTTCCTTTAGGTTTTAGGGTAAATCTCGAATAAAAAGTAATGACTCCATAAATCTCTGCCATTGGAATATTTAAAAATTCTGAAAGCTCCATTTGTGCATTTTGCGGAATATATCCATAATGCTCTTGTACTTCGTTCAACATTTGAATTAAATTGTCTTTGATAGGCAAATATTCATCAAACAATTTTTGCATAAATTCATCCCTTTTAGGATTGCCACATTGGCATTTGTTTTTACTCATTTTAATACCTCCTCGTATATCTTATTAGGTAATTACATAGATTATATCAGACAAACATTTTTTATACAAGTTTTTTTCTGTTTAATATTGACTTTTTTGTCGAAAAATGTGAAAATTTAATTATGAAAACACGAAAGGGGGATTTATCATGGGATATTCTAGTTATTACTCTTCATATCCAAGTTATTATGACTATTATGATTATGGATATTCTGCTGCTGATTCATCAATATTTACAGCATTAGGGGCTGCACTAGGTATGTTTTTAGGGGTTTTTCTTGTTATTGCATTCGCGATTGCAGTTCTTCAATTAGTTGCTATGTGGAAGGTCTATACAAAAGCAGGAGAAAAAGGATGGAAATGCTTAATACCAATTTACAATATTGTTATCTTATTTAAAATCTCTGGACTTTCACCTTGGATTATCTTTGGATATTTAGCAGGAATTATTCCAGTTGTTGGATGGCTTGTATGTATGGGTATTACCATCTACCAATGTAATTCTTTAGCCAAATCATTTGGTAAAGATGTTGGTTATACAGTTGGATTGATATTCTTACCAACAATTTTCTATATGATTTTAGGCTTTGGCAAAGCTGAATATGTTGGTAAAGGAAGTGTTGCAACTACAAGTACATATCAAGGTGATGGTGTTGTTAATATCTCTGAAAAACCACAAAATGAGCAACCAACTAATAAAGACGAGGATGATACTAACGAATAATTGTAGGAATTTATTTTCTAAACTATAAAAATAGAGGTAACCCCTCTATTTTTTTGCCTATTATAAAAGTCCTTGAAAATTTCAAGAACTTTTATCGTTTTTTATTTAATTACCTTCAACTAATTTTTCTAATTCTTTTATTTTATCACGTAATTCAGCTGCTTTTTCAAATTCCATTTCAGCTGCATATTTTAGCATTTCATCTGTTAGTTTTGTCATCATATCTTTAATATCTTCTTCTTTTTCTAGTTTATACTCTACACCTATATCATCTGTAATGGTAACTCTGATAGAATCACGCACAGATTTCCTAATGGTCTTTGGTGTTATATGATGTTCTTTGTTATATGCTTCTTGAATCCTTCTTCTTCTATTGGTTTCTGAAATGGCTTTTTCCATGCTTTCTGTTAATTCATCTGCATACATAATAACTGTACCATCTGTATTTCTTGCTGCCCTTCCAATGGTCTGGATTAAGGACCTTTCTGAACGTAAAAATCCTTCTTTGTCTGCATCTAATATGGCAACTAGAGATACTTCTGGAATGTCTAAACCTTCTCTTAACAAGTTAATACCAACTAAAACATCAAATTCACCTAACCTCAAATTTCGGATAATTTCCATTCTTTCTAATGTTTTCGTATCAGAGTGCATATAGTTTACTTTAATATCTAATCCTTTTAAATAATCGGTTAAATCTTCGGCCATTTTTTTAGTTAAAGTTGTTACCAATACTCTCTCATTTCTTTCTACTCTAATACGAATTTGTTCTAATAAATCATCGATTTGATTTGTAACTGGTTTTACTTCTATTTTAGGGTCTAATAATCCAGTAGGTCTAATAATCTGTTCTATCATATTTTCTTTACTATGTTCTTTTTCATAATCACCAGGTGTTGCACTAACAAACACAACTTGATTCAATTTTTTTTCAAATTCTTGGAATGTTAGAGGTCTATTATCAAATGCAGACGGTAATCTAAATCCATAATTGATTAAAGACTCCTTTCTTGAATGGTCTCCATTATACATTGCCCTTACTTGTGGAATGGTTGCATGAGATTCATCAATTAATAGTAAGAAATCTTTTGGAAAATAATCAAATAGAGTATATGGAGGGCTCCCTGGTTTTCTACCACTAATATGTCTAGAATAATTTTCAATTCCTGAGCAAAATCCTGTCTCTTTCATCATTTCAATGTCAAAATTAGTTCTTTCTTCAATTCTTTGTGCTTCAATTAATTTATTATGGTCTTTAAAATATTGGATTCTTTCTTCTAGTTCTTCTTCAATAGTTATAATGGCTCTTTCCATTTTGTTTTTAGTTGTTACATAATGTGATGCAGGAGAAATCAGAACATGCCTTCTACTTCCAATGGTTTTACCTGTTAGCGGATTGATTTCTACTAGCTTTTCAATTTCATCTCCCCAAAATTCTACTCTGATAGCTGATTCTGATTGGTCAGATGGATAAATTTCTACAATATCACCTTTGGCTCTAAAAGTTCCTCTTTGAAAATCGATTTCATTTCTTGTATATTGCATGGTAATCAATTTTCTTAATACTTCATCTCTCCCCTTTTGCATACCTGGTCTTAAAGATAACATCATTTCCTGATAATCTTCTGGATCTCCTAACCCATAGATACAAGAAACAGAAGCAACAATAATAACATCTCTTGTTTCAAATAAAGATAAGGTTGCTGAGTGTCTTAATTTATCAATTTCATCATTTACGGAAGAGTCTTTTTCTATGTAAGTATCTGATTGAGGAATGTAGCTTTCTGGTTGGTAATAATCATAATAACTAACAAAATACTCAACGTTGTTCTCAGGGAAGAATTCTTTGAACTCTGAATAGAGTTGCCCAGCTAGTGTTTTATTATGTGCTAACACTAATGTTGGCTTTTGCACTTTCTGTATTATGTTAGCCATTGTAAAGGTCTTTCCTGAGCCTGTAACACCTAGAAGTGTCTGGAATTTCTTACCTTCTTCTATTCCCTTACTTAAATATTCTATTGCCTGTGGTTGGTCTCCTGTTGGCTTATATTCTGAATGTAATTTGAACATATTTCCTCCTCTGTTGTAGATATGTATGAAAAAATAAAATTAACAATAAAATTTAATTTCACTTATATCGCTAATATGGTAATATTCTTTCCATTTAGAAATAATCAAAAAATAATGTTTAGATATTATATCTAATAATTTGTTTAAATCATTTTGAGAAATTTTACTTTTATTATTAGCTAATATACACCCTCCAGCTTGTGTTAACCAAACTTTAGTTGAATTTTGGGTTGGATTTCCTTTTGAGATATGAATATGAATGGGTTCATTATTCTCATTTGACCAAAAATATATTTTATAACCGAAAACTTTCAAAAATACTAGGCAAATTTAAGACCTCCTTCTTTAGCATATTTATAGAATAAGTCACAACTATTCCTAACTACTTGTTTAAAAAAATCAATTTCTTCATCAGTATAATTTCCTTCCCAAATAGTTACTTCGTAAGTAGGTAATTTTATTCTAACAGAATCAAATCCGTTTTCAGTAGGTCTTTCAAAATGAACATCGATACATTCTTGATCATTATCAATATATATATTTGAGAAAACAACTTCCGTACCATCAGAATATTTTACATATGGATACATCATAATATGCACTCTCCTTTATATTAATTATTATATTACATTTAAAACCTTTTATCAATAAAATCAAAGGAATTTCGTTATTTATTCTCCCTTAATATCTGCCTCTGTTTCTTGATTATTTTTATTATGCTTATCATGCACTTTAAAGTAATATGGTTGTATATCTAACAGACTGTCCATGTATACCATATTTCCATTTTTGTCCTGAACTTTCAAGTTTGGAAATGTTCTTATCATTTTTTTATCTCCCCAGAATTGATAAATAAAATCTGATAATTTTTCATTCCCATAGATTTTATCGTATTGTTCTATCACTTGTTTCTTATTAGAAACATCAATGTCATTTTTGACAATCATTCTAACTAAGAAAAATTCAATTGCAAAGCCAGTTGATACGCAATCTATCATAAGCAGAATAAATACAGTCATAACAAATGTTTTTAGTGCTTTATATGTTTTAAATTTGCTTTTTATCCAATTAATCATTCTATCTATTCTTGGATTCAAAGAAGCAATTAGATAAATTCCTAAAAATCCCCAAAAAACAGAAAAATACACACAAATCCTTCCATTAATATTTAGTGGCATATTGGAATAGTCCCACCATTTTACACCTAATAACATTTCTCCTATGAAACTTACCACATATTCTACAATGGAACCAACGATAAATCCGCCAATGAAAAGTGTATTAAATTTCCTAGGAAATTTATGCAAGCAAATAATCATAATGACGGCACCTAATCCATAAATTCCACAAAATGGTCCATATAAAAAACTTTGTCTACTTTCCCATACCCCTTTGGTTATCATACCATATATAGTTTCTATCATATATCCTAATATACTATAAATAATAAAATATGCTAAAATTCTCCATATACTAATTTCATTGATTGTTCTTTTTTTCTTCACATTTGTTTGTGCTTGTGTCTCATGACTTTCTTGGTAATGATTCTCTTTAACTATTACATCTTCTTCATTTTTTATTTCTTTGTTTTTCATATATTAAAAATCCTTTCTAAAGTAGGCTCTTTAATTGTTCAATCTTCTCCTTATAATATCCAATCATCACTTCATATATATGAATATCTTCTAAGTCAACATCTACCATCTTTAAAAGATCTGTTGACTTTTTCGTACATCCTTGACTTAACATATGAATATATTTTTCTACAAAACCTTCTTCTTTATTCAAAATTTTCCTTGCAATACAAATGGCTGCTGATATTCCTGTTGCATATTTATACACATAAAAATCTCTATAGAAATGCGGTATTCTGGCCCAACCATATTTGCTGTTATCCACTGTGGTAAGAGATTTTCCCATATAATTTTGATTTACAGTATCATAGATTTTATTCAAATCTTCTGAAGATAACATGTTTCCTTTTTCTATTTCTTCATGGACTTCTTTTTCAAATTCTGCAAACATAGATTGGGTATAAAAAGTTGATCTTATTAATTCTAACAATTCATATATCATTTCTGTTTTTTTCTTTTTATCTGTCTCATGTTGCAGTTGATATTCTATTAGTATAATTTCATTTACAGTAGATGCTACTTCTGCTACCATAATGGTATAATCTGCATTAAAAATATTTTGATTTTTATTCGAATAATATGCATGCATACTGTGTCCTAATTCATGTGCAATTGTCCTTACATCACTTTGATCTCCTATATAATTTAACAAGATAAATGGGTGTACATCATAAACTCCTAAATTATATCCTCCTTTTCTTTTATTTGGCTTTTCATAAACATCTATCCATCGATTTTGAAAGGCATGTTCTAGCATCTCTTCATATTCTTTTCCTAAAATAGATAGCGCAGATTTTACTACTTTTTTAGCTTCTTCATATGGTATTTTCTCTTCACTTTTTGTAAACGGATTTAGATAGACGTCATACATATGCATTTCTTCTAAATGTAATAACTCCTTTTTTAGCTCCATATATTCATGATTGGCTTCTAATCCTTTATGAACACCTTTTATTAAAGTATCAAAAACTTTTACACTAGCATCATCATCGATAGTCACTGCTTCTAATGAAGATTGGTAGTTTCTTAATTTAGCTGTAATGGCTGTTTGTTTTACATTTGCCAAATACATTTCTGTAATGGTGTTGATAAATTCTTTATACTTATTCATCATCAAATCATATGCTTGTTTTCTTACACTTTGGTTTTTGCTTTTTACATATATAGAATATGTCGCATCTGTTAATTCTACTTCTTGTCCATCTTCATTAATCAATGTGCCGAATTTGAATTCTGCATTTGTTAGCATGTCATATATGTTTTTTGGTGCATAAAAAATTTCAGAATAATTCGCAAGTAAATTTTCTTCTTCCTTACTTAATGTATGTTTTTTCTTTTCTATGATATTTTCAATATCTCTTTTATATGGTTCTAATCTTGTATCTTCTTTTAAATATTTATTAAGAATATCCTCTTTTGTAAATGTAATTTCTGGTGTGATATAGGCAGTTGTTGTACTAAATTCTGCGTCTAGATTTTCTACCTCTTTAAATAATTTTATTCCTTCTTGATCCGCCATATTTAAATGATAGTTTAGCATACCATATGCATATATCTTTTCCAATTTTATTAATGCGATTTCATATAAGCGGTAACATTGATATAAATTTTCTGAACTTTCACATAATATTCCTTTATATATTCCTATTTTTTCTAATAAATCCTTTACACTTGTCATTTCTTTATAAAATTCTTCTTTATTTTGAAATAAATCTCTTAAGTCCCAACTATATTGTTCTTCTAAATTTTCCATATTTTTTCCTCCTTTTGTCCTATTTTATCATACAAAAATATGATATACAATAAAAACACCTTTATTTATATCATAGTTCTATAAGATTATATATGAATAAAGGTGTTTCCTAAGTATATTTTTAATAAATGGGAATCTTTAATTCCATTCCTTCTAATAAATCACTAGTATGCATATTGTTTAACTCTTTTATTTCTAAAATAACATTTCGAATATCTTCATTTTGAAAATAGCTATTTCGTTGTATTTCTTTTTCTGCAATTGTCCATAAAGTTTCTCCTTTTCCAACATATTCTGTTTTATATTTTATCTCGCTGCTAGAATATGTCTTATGGCTTGCAATCCATATTATAATTACTACTAAAGCTAATAAAATGAATATTGATCTTATAAACTTATTTTTATTTATTATTTTTCTATGTTTCATAATAGCCTCCTTTAAGAATATATGTTCGGTATGTTTGTATTATATACGAACATTTATTCTTTGTCAATAGCTATTGCAAAAAAATGTTTGTTAAATTAATATTGGACTGATTTGTTCTCCTTCTAAAGCATATTCGATTGTTTTTATCATATATTCTGCATCAAATACGATGGATCTTGGTTTGGTAATCGGATTATCCTGTCTAAATGGTACGAAATAATAATGTTTTCTATTCAGCAATTTTCCTATATTTTCAGCATTACCACTTAATCCATTGTTAGTAGAAGGTGCAATAACTAGTGGACGGCTATTTCTTAAATGTGATTTTGCTGCCATAGTTGCAGGTGTATCTATAATATCACAGGCTAGTTTTGACATTGTATTTCCAGAGCATGGTGCGATTATCATAATATCTGTCATCTTTTTAGGACCGATTGGCTCTGCATCGGCTATTGTGTGAATAATTTTTTTCCCTGTTAATTCTTCTATTTCGCTAATAAAGTCTTCTGCTTTTCCAAATTTCGTATCTAATTCATAACTATTAAATGACATAATGGGAACGATTTCGGCTTCTTTTTTTATTAATTCTTTCATTTTTGGCAATACTTTTGAAAATGTACAAAACGAACCTGTTAATACAAATCCTATCTTTTTTCCTTTTACTTCCAAATAAACTCCTCCTTTCTTTTCATCTTATATATAATATGATTTTATGTAAATGTTGGTTGATATTTTTTAAAATCTTATAATTTTACAATCGAGTAATAGAAGTAGCTAATTTTACGATTAGCCACCATTCTACGGTTCGGGCAACTGCCCAAGCTTTCACTATTTCAAAGACAACTGTGCATATGGACTTGACTAAACGCTTGCCTGAAATTTCTCCTATCTTATATGAATCCGTACGTGAAGTACTAGATTCAAATAGGAAGCTGCGTCATATCCACGGAGGAATGGCAACGAAAAAGAAGTATCAAAATCCCCAAAAGATTAGATAATTCTTTTAAGCTCAAAAAACGGAACCTTTAGAAAAATAAAGGTTCCGTTTTTTATATCATATTCTTATCTTTTTATTTCAATTTTATTTTCATAAATCTTATCCATTATTTCATCAGAATAATATTTATCAAAGAATATATCTATATTACTTGATGCTGCAATTTCATTCTTTCTCTCTTCTTGCCTAATAGCAGCCATTGATGACACAATGATATTAAATAACATGAAGATAGCAAATAAAGCTGTAATCGTTCTAAAATAATTGTTTTTTATAATTTTCTCTATTTTGTTTATCAATGGTATTATATATTTCATAAATAAAATTCCCCCTATTCCCCAATATGTACAATGTAATAAGCTAGTTCTTCCATTAATATTAAACCATAGGTGTGAATAATCCCATGATATCGTTCCAAATAGAATTTCCTGGAAGTATGAACATAAATATTCTACAATACCTCCTAATAGCATAGTTACTAAAAAAATTTTTAGATAACTACCTTTTATTTTAGGAACAATGAAATAATATGCTAATATTCCCAATCCATATACTTGTGCAAATGGTCCAAATAGCAGTCCTTGTCTTGAAACAAAATGTCCATTTTGAACAAATCCTACCATCATTTCTACTATATATCCTATCAAACTTCCTATAATAAATATCCAAAATATTTTAATCCATTGATTTATAACTTCTTGTTTTTTCATTTGCTTCACCCCTTTTTATTTTATAAAATCTTCTTCTCATCTTAAATTGATTTTTCTTACATTTCTATTACATTTTTGTAATTTTACTATATCACGAAAATCTTAATAAACTTTTTAGGGATTCTTAAATTTACTTGAATACTTTCTTAAGAAAAATTAAAAATTATTGATATGAAAGTTGGTTAAATGGATTAGAAAAAACAAAAACAGTTGCCTTTCGTATATTAAAACACAACTGCTTTTTATATAATAGGAAGGTAAGCCGTTCGTATTGTATGAAAAATACTTCGCACAGCAAATGTACACATTGTTTTTATATAGAATTGTAGTGATGGTATTAATTTCAAATGAATTATAGTTTTAAATATTTTATAATGGAAAATACACTATCTAATAGAAATATTCCAATTAGTATAAAACTAACGGTTCTTTGGATAGAATTTGTATTTCCTTTGGTTACTTTTTGTATTTTTGTTTGTATGTATGGATGTAACTTTTCTAGTAAAATCAATCCAATGACACCCCAAAATATAGAATATAATAAACTAACTCTTCCTTGTATATTTAAAAAATCATTTGAATAATCCCACCATCTTAATCCAAATAACATTTCTAAGACAAAAGAAACAATATATTCAAACAATGTAAATGCAATAGTTGCAATTAAAAATTTTAGAAGAGGTTTCTTATATAATTTTTTGGTTGCTATTAATAATAATACTGCTCCAAACCCATAAATAGGACAAATCGGCCCATATAAAAATCCTCTGTTTACAAAATGACCATGTACAAACATAGCATAAATCGTTTCAATTAACCAGCCTAAAAAAGCATATATGAAAAAATAGATAATATATTCCATTATTTTATCTTTTGTGGTTTTACCTAAGACTATTTTCTCTTCCATAAATTCCCCTCTTTTTCTATTTAATATCCTCTTGTATGGATTTTAAAGCTTCTTGTGTTACTTTACTTTTATCAAATTTATTAATAATAAATATTACAATACCTACTAATAAAAATGTAATGGCATATATTACTATACTAGATTTCCAGTCACCTTTCATCAATGTATTTCCTGCAAATGTAGAGGAAACAACAGAAGGTAATCTAGCAAATGTAGATATCAATATCAATCGCAATGGTTTGATAGGTAATAAACCTGAAATATATACTAACAAATCTTTTGGTGTTCCTGGTATCATGAATAATATAATTAATATCCATTCAATTTTTTTTGGGTTTTTAAATAATTTACTATTTTCAATCTTTTTTACTTTTTCTTCATCACAAAAGTCATATACAAATTTTCTTCCTAGTTTTCTTACTAAAAAGAATATTGCTGTTGTAATGATAAACACAGATACGGTGATGAATAATAAGCCTCCCCAACCACCATAACACATACCTGCCAATATTTCTATTGGTTCACCTGGCAATATGAATAAAAATATTTGTGCTACTTGAAGTCCAAATAACATAAGTAAACCAATAATACCAGAATCATTAACTCTATTTTTAAAGGCTTCTTGTCCTTCTACTGTACTTAAATCTTTCATAACAGGTATTAAGTAAATAATAACACCTATGATAATGGCAAATGCAATAATTGCTAAAAATATTCTCAATAATTTTACTTTGCTTTTTCTACTCATTTTTATCCTTTCTGTTTATGTAAAAATATACCACATCATTTATATTATAACACATTTTTCCTAAAATGTATGTATTTTGCTATATTTTTCTCTTACATTTTTGTCATATTTACTATATCATGTAATTATTAAATATTTTTTTATGAAATATTAAAGTTTTCTTAATATCTATTTTTATATGAACAATAGCGGGCTTTTTTTAAACTTTTTCTCTATTCATAACATTTTAAAGCACACCTTAAATCAAATTAAGATGTGCTGTTATTTACTTTCTACTTATTCTCTTTTCCACGTCATAACATATTCTGTTTCGTTAAATTGTTCATTTAATTGAACTTTCGTATTTTTAAATTGTAGATTTGAAAAAAATACAATCCCATTCATATTTTTTTCAAATATTTTTATAAACAATTCTGTACTTTCCTCTAACGTATTTTTACAATAATTTAATAATTTTGTCCCGATTTCATTTCCTCTGTTTTCTTCTTTTACATATATGGCTTTGATTTCATTATCACAAACAGAAATAAATCCTAACACTTCATCTTTTTCTACATATACATATGTTTTAAATTGATTTAAAAAATCTACTTTTACTTGATTATAAATTTCTAACCAATAATCTTTTTCAATGAAACTATTTGCCTTAAAATTTCCTTTTACCCATATAGTCATAACTTTTGTTAAATCTTCTTCTTTTATTTTTCTTATCATAAAATCACCTTTTCCTTTGTTTCTTTAAATTTAACAAAAAATTGTGTATTTTTCAATATATTTTATATCTTACTTTTTTCAATTTTTTATTCTTTTAAAATTCATTAATTTCTTTTGCAAATGTAAATGGTATAATTTCGTTGTCTTTTGTTTCTATATAAGCTTTTTCTTTGTGCATGTAATCTGAAATTTCATAACTTTTATAGTTTTTAAATTTTTCAATAACTTTATCTATTATCTCTTTGTCTTCTTTTTTTAATTTTTTTATTTTATATTGTTCATTAAATTCAATTCTATATTCCTCATACTCACTTTCATTAATAAATAAATTTGATTTTATCGAAGATAATTCAATAATTTCTCTATGGCCTATTGGTAATGCTCCATATGGCATATGCTCATAGACTAGTCCTGTAATTGCATGACCATTATTTTTATAACTTAAACTATCTATATACCATAGCAATTTCATTAATACAACTTTTTTTGTTGGTCCCATTTCCTTTATAATATATCCTACTATATTAGTTAGTGTTCTAATATCTAATACTATATCTCCATTTTCAATAGAGGCTTTATCATATTGGATATATTTTGCAATTAATTCTTGTTCATTTAAAAAATTGAGAATATTTTTATCGATTACTTCTTTAACATAGGTTGCAATTTCATCATATCGTTTAAATTTACTCTTATTCTTTTCTAATAATTTTAAAACAAATAGTGGATTATCGTTTAATTCTTTTAGCATATTATCTATACTTGTATCTTGAATTTGCTTTGTTTCATATCTTGTTATTGTAATTTCACCCAAGTTTAATAAATATGCCATTTCACTTTGGGTTAAATGATATTTTTCTCTTATTTGTTTGATTTCTCTTGAAGTTAATAAATCATTTTTCTTTCTATATTCATCTAGGCTATTAATTAAGTTGATATTCCATAAGTCACCAGACATAAATATATTATTGTTTGAATATTTATCACATTTATAATAAAGTTCTTTATATTTAATATTTTCACCTTTTACAATTGTTTCTCTTTCCTCTTCCATTAAGCAAACTTCGTGTATTTCTTCACAAATAGAACAAAACATCTTTACTTTCTTTAATTCTTTCATATTATTTATTTAACTTTCTAATAATATTAACTATCAATTGATAGTCGATATTATTATACACAGTATTCGTAATTATGTCAATATGAATGTATAAAATATATAAAACTCCTTTTATATCAGTAAAAAGGAGTTTTGTTACTATCATAATTTCTTATTTATCATTTAATTCTTTTTTTCCATTATATTCATTTACCAAATATAATGGTCTATTTTTACTCTCATTAAAAATTCTTCCTAAATATTCTCCTATGATTCCAAATAATAAAATTTGAACACCTGAGAAAAATAAAATTAATAATATAATTGCTTGATAAGCTTGAATTGCTGTACTAGTTATAATACATTTCGCAATGACATATATAAAATATACAAATAGTAGTATAAATGTTGGAATACTAATATAGGTAGATATTCTAAGTGGTGAAGTGGTAAAAGAGGTAATACCATCTATTGCTAAATCCACCAACTTTTTATAATTCCATTTCGTTCTACCAGCTACTCTTGGATCTCTATCATATAAAACTTCTTTTTTCTTATACCCTATCCAGCTAAACATACTTTTCGAATTTCTTTGAGATTCTCTCATTTTTTTCAACGCATTCACACATCTTCTATCTAATAAACGAAAATCTCCCGTATCTTTTTGAATTGGAACATTTGTTAAATATTGTAATATTTTATAATACATTTTAGAAGTAAATTTTTTTAACCAAGTTTCTCCTTTTCTTGAATTTCTTTTTGCATAAACATCATCATATCCTTCTTCCCAATATTTTACCAATTCTGGAATCAATTCTGGTGGATCTTGTAAATCTGCATCCATAAAAATGACACAATCTCCTGTTGCATAATCTAGACCTGCTATCATGGCTATTTCTTTTCCGAAATTTCTAGAAAAATCAACATAACAAATTCTATCATCTTTTTCTCTATATTCTTTTATTAATTCAATGGTATTATCTTTACTTCCATCATTTACAAATAAGATTTCAAATTGATATTTTTTAACAGAATCCATTAATTTTTCTAATCTTTCATATAAATGTGGTAATGATTCTTCTTCATTATATGCTGGTATGATTATCGTTATTTTCTTCATTTATTTCACTTCCTTGTTCTTTTACTTTTTTTGTTTTAAACGCAAAAAATTTACTAATAAAAAAGTTTAATATAACTACAACTACTGTTATACTTACTTTGGTTATAATATATTCTACATGTAATATAGTATAAAATAAAAATACACCTGCCATTTCAATTACCATTGTAAATGATCTGCCTAATATAAATTTTAAAAATTCTGCCCATTTTTCTTTTGCTGTTTCTGCTGTGGAATTAAATACCATTTTACGATTTGTAAAATAGGCAAATAGGATTGATATGATAATTCCTATGGTACTTGCTAAATTTCCTTCTACTTGAAATGCTTTTGCTAATATTGCTGAAATAACAATATTAACTAGTGTTGTTAATATTCCAAATATCAGATAAGATATTGTTTCTCTCGTACACAATTTTTTGATAATTTGTTCCATTTCTCTTCTCTTTCTTTTCCTATATTTTCTTTTTTATTATATACTAAGCCTATATTTTCGTCAAGCAATAAGACGAGAAGGCTTCTCGTCTTGTTTGTATATTAATTTCTATTTTTAACTATCCGTAATATTTAAACTCCATTAATAACGTTTATATCCTATATTAAAGTCTACATATCCATTGACCCCTGGAATCGTTCCTTTGCTTGTATATTGCCAAATTTCATAATGTCCTGTATAATCTGCTACATTATTATATTGTGCTAACCAAATGTCAAACTGATTTAATTCATTCATGTTTAAATTATCATAAAACCAATTTCTACTTGCATAAATCATCGGTGTATAACCATTTTGCTGAATTGTCTCACAGAATGCTTTGCATACTATTGTTCTTGTTGGTACATCTAAATTATCAGCTCTTCCAGAATTATTGGGAGCTCCTGATTTTTCTGTATCTATTGCAATTGGATAATCTAATTGATATGTATAACCAGATTGATTTAGTGTATTCATTACCCAATTAGCTTCTTCTATTGCTTCTTCTTTATTTACTGCTTGTGTAAAGAAATATACTCCAACCTTTAATCCTGCATTTTTAGCACCTTGCATATTTATTCTAAAATATGGATCTTCCTTAAAATTACCCTCTGTGCCATATCCTCTATATCCAATTCGTATCATTGCAAATTCAATTCCTGAACGTCTTACAAATTCCCAATTAATTAATCCATTCCATTCACTAACATCTATACCTTTTAAGGCTAAATTTTCAAATTTAAACTTCTGGGCATTTGATCCATTTGGCTTGTATACTTTTACATTTGTTCCGTTTGCAGTTTGTTCATTATCAACATCTAAATATCTTCCATCTACTTTTGAAGCAATATGATAGTAATTATCTCCTGCATCTATAATCTTCCACTTTTGTGCATCACTACCTACATATTTACTTTGTACAACATTACCATTTTGTACTGTTAATACCAATCCAGAATGTTGTGCTGTAATTTTATAATATCCTTCTTCTAGATACTGTACTTGAAAGTTTTGTTGTGGTACATTTGTACTCATCCAAATCTGTATGTTCGCTCCATCTTCCATTGAACCTTCAGATACATCTATTACGCTTTTATTATTTAAAGCTGTAGAAATTCTATAGGTGTCGTTAGATATTAATGGTGGATTTAAAAATTTGAATTTTTGAGCAGTTGATCCATTTCCTTCATATACTTGAACATTTGCTCCTTTCTTTATTTTTCCATCTTTAACATCTAGATATAATCCATTGCATTTTGACACAAGGTAATATTCTCCATTACCTGCTTCTTTAATCATCCATCTTTGTGCATTTGTACCATTGCTCTCATATTGTGCTACATTTGTACCATTTCTATTCGTTCCACCTTCTACGTCTAGTACTTTTCCAGAATGTAATGCTTGAATTCTATAATACCCGCCTCCTTGATATTCTACTAAAAACTTTTGCTGATTTACATTATCATTTATCCACATTTGCAAATTAGCACTATTAGATTCTGAACCTTCAGATATATCTAACACATAATTTGTGTCTAATACTGTTGCTATATTATATATTCCATCTTTTATGGTTTGTTTCCCTTCTGCTTCTTCTACATTTACAAATTTAAATTTTTGTGAATCTGTACAATTTGATTCATAAATTTGCATTTTTTGGTTGTCTTTTGCTTTACCATCAGAAACATCCATGCAAAGTAAATTTACTCCTGTTTTTATATAATAATATCCATCTCCAGCATCTTTGATAACCCATTTTTGTGTCTCTGAATTTTTATATGTAGAAAGTTGTATATTAGTCCCTGATGAAGCATTTGTATTTGGTAATTCTATAACTCTATCATCTGAAACTAATTGTAATATATAATAGCCATCTCCTTGGTATTTAACATAAAATCTTTGTGCATCACTAATTTCATTTGTTACTATATTAACATTGCTTCCACTTCCATTTAAATACATATTTGCATTTAATTTCGTATTTATTTTATAAATTCCATCTTTTATAGTTTGTTTACATTCTGACTCTAATATGAATTTTTGTGCATTTGAACTATTTTTTGCATATACTTGCACATTTGTTCCCTTAGCTGATTTACCATCCTCTATATCTAAATAATATCCATTCAATATTGAACGAACACTATATGTTCCATCTGTATTTTTTTCAATTGCCCATTTTTGTGCATCTGAATCATTCCATTCATATTGTTGTACATTTGCACCATTAATCATTGATCCATTTTCAATGTCTAAAACCTTTTTTGAATGCATTGCTTCTATTTTATAATATCCTTCTTCATGATAGGAAATTTTAAATCTCTGTTGACTTGCTTCTTCATTTTGCCAAATTTGAATGTTAGCTGAATTATTCATTGATCCTTCTGACACATCTATTACTTTATTGGTATCTAAATTTGATTTAATTATATATATTCCATCTTCTATCGTTTTTTCAGATTTGTACTCATTTTTTTCTAGTATGAATTTTTGTGCATCTGAATTATTTTTTGTATATACTTGCACATTTGTCCCTTTAGTTGAGCTTCCTTCAGCTAAATTTAAATAATAACCATTTAATATTGAGCGAAAACTATATGTTCCATCTGAATTTTTTTCAATTGTCCATTTTTGTGCGTCTGAATTATTCCATTCATATTGTTGTACATTTGCACCACTGACCATTGCTCCATTTTCAACATCGAAAACTTTTTTTGAATGTTTTGCTTCTATTTTATAATATCCTTCTTCATGATAGGTAATTTTGAATTTTTGTTGATTTACATTTTCATCTTGCCAAATTTGGATATTTGCTGAATTATCTAGTGATCCTTCTGATACATCTATTACTTTATTGGTATCTAATTTTGATTTAATTGTATATATTCCATCTTCTATCGTTTTTTCAGATTTGTATTCATTTCTTTCTAATATAAACTTTTGTGCATCTGTTTCATTTCCCTCATATACTTGTATATTTGCCCCTTTTTGTATCTTACCATCTGCTATATCTAAATATAAGCCATTACATTTTGAAACAAAACTAACTTGTCCATTACCCAAATCCAATATTTTCCACTGTTGTGCATCTGTAGCATTACTGTCGTATTGTCTAACATTTGTTCCATTGGCTTTACTTGCATCTGCTACATCTAATACTTTTTTAGAATGTATGGCTTGAATTGTATAATATCCATTTCCATTACTCGTTATTTTAAACCTTTGTTGATTTACTTGATTATCATAAGTCCATAGTTGTAAATTAGCCTCCACTTTATTTGAACCTTCTGAAATGTCAAGCACCATATTTTTATCTACTGCAGATCGTATTACATATATTCCATCTTCTATAATCAAATTTGAATATGTTTGTATTGAAGTTATTTCATTTTCTACTCGTTCCTCTTCAGTATTTTCTTTTTGCATATCATCTTCAATTACTTCCTCATTTTGTAAAATATTTTCTTGTTTATTTGTCGTTCCCTCTTGCTTGTCATTACTTAAATCGTTACTATCCACATCTTTTCCTGAAGATTCTTCATTTTTTATATTTTCATCAACTTTTTCTTCATTATTTTTTAGGTCCTCTTG
Source organism: uncultured Clostridia bacterium (assembly GCA_944390535.1). GTDB lineage: Bacteria > Bacillota > Clostridia > TANB77 > CAG-508 > CAG-269. The sequence goes on from CALXQV010000040.1 coordinate 35,005, forward strand.
TATTATAGTAGTATTTTTCAAATCATTAGTTTCCTGACTTGCATAAATAACTGTTGGTAAAAATATATTAACTAGTAATATGATAATTGTACATCCTGTAATTATTTTTTTTACATTTTTCATAATGTTCCCTCCATTACAATTGTTTTTTATTATATTAAAACTAATATCAAAATAGATTTATTCGTCAATATACAATTCTTTATTTTTCCTTATGTTTGAAATGCATACATAGACAAAGAATGTAAGCATACATATAAATAGTAAGTTCATTATGATTATACAAGAAATAGAAGCACCTGTCATATTATACATTTTAACAAGTTTTTCTGGAATAAATAATGAAAATATTGCTACTAATCCATAAGCTATTGTTGTTAATTTCTGTTTTCGCATTGTTCCTAATGCATTAAACAATACATTTGAAGAAGCATATAAAAATCCAGAAAAAATCAAAAGAATAAGATGTATTTTATATTCTTCTAAATTTACTCCATATAATAAATTTAATAATGGTATTCCTAGTATATATGCACCAATTTCTGTACATAATGTTGCTAAAGCAAGTATACCTATAATCACTAAGATTATCTTTATAAATTTTTTATATTGCTTTTCATTCCAATACTCTCCAAAAGGTTTTAAAAAAGGTTTTATAATAAATATACTCAACATATTTATTACAAATGTTGGCATATATAATATATTAAAATATGTCTGCATTGAATAATCTCCAGTTGCATCTATTGCATACTTTACCGCATTAATTACATACATACTAATAAGTGTTGATATTGCTAATGGAATACATTCTTTAATAATTTGTATTATTTTTTGTTTATTTACTTTCAAATGTATACTAGCAAATTTTTTTATAAGTTTTGCATCATATAAGAAAAATACAATTATATTTGCCATTAAAAAACCTATCAATGATACAATTATATTTTTAGTTATATAATCTAAAATAAAAAATACAATTAAACCAATAATATTTCGATATACAATTGTCTTTCCACCTAATTCTAATCTCCCATTCAATTGAAATTCAGCTTGATACGTTTCACTTATATTTTCAATTGCCCTAAACATAATCAATAATAGACATATGTATAATTTTTCTTCTGTATATCCAGTTACAAGAACAAAAATGATACCTATTATTATCATGAGAATAACTGCAAAAAATCGTGCAATTAGATATTCGGAAAATGTATTTTTCCTTATTGTATCTGTCGTTTGATAAATTCTAAGTCCAAAATTTCCAATTGAATCTAAAATACTAGCAGTAGCATAACTAATAGAAAACATACCTGCAATTTCAATACCATTTAATCTAGTACAAAAAGCAAGTATAATTGCGTTTAAGACTGAAGAAATAAGACTTCCAATTGTATTCCATATAAATTCTCTTTTCTTAATCATGTTTTTACCCTTACCACTTAATATCTATTTTTAATATTCTTGTTATAAAATTATAAAATTGTAGAAATAATCTAAACATATGCAATTTGTAAATTTTTTTAAGTATTGCTACTTTTAGATTTACTCTTTTATGTTTTAACGTATAGAAAACATTTAAATATTCACTCTTTTTCCATTCATGAAAATTTTTGTTTAAATAATTTAATATCTCGTTATAGTGTTTATTAAAATTCTTTTTATCGTTCTTAAAAACACTCAGCATTAATGATACAGCAAAATGTAGAAAAGCAATGCATGAAAGTATCTCTAATTTTTCTTTCGAAACCTTTTCCTCTGCATATATATTTTTAACTTGTAGCATAGAAATCTTAGTTCGTTCTATATCATCATTTTTTAAAGTTTGCATTGCTGAGCCTGGTATTACCATATAATTATATAAATAATCATTAACAAAAGAAATTCTTTCAGCATTTAAATAAGCTATTGTTAAAAACATCATATCTTCTAATATTCTAGGAGGATTTTGTAGTTCTTTCATATTTTTTAAAATTGAAGCCTTATATATTTTATTCCATAGTGCTGTATTTATAGATATAACATCTTCTGGATTTTTATCCATAGTAATTGTATAATTAGAGTCTAATCCCATTTCACAAGATAAAATCTTTCCTGTAATACTGTCAATTCTTTTAAATCCACATACAGAAATATCAGCGTCATTCTTTTTAATATTATTGTATAATTTTTCTACAAATTTTACATCAACATAATCATCAGAATCTACAAATGCTATGTACTCACCTCTAGCAAGCTTTATACCATCAATTCTTCCTTTCCAAACACCTTCATTTTTCTTATCTATAATAACAATATTTTTCTCTTTGTATTTTTCTTTGTAGTCTTTTAAAATTTGTAAGCAATTATCTGGGGAACCATCATTGATACAAATAATTTCTATATCTTCTAATGTTTGATTAAGTAGTGAATCTATACATGTTTTTAAATATTTTTCTACTTTATATACTGGAACAATTATGCTTACTTTAATTTCCTTATTCATCTTTTTTTTCCTTTTCATTATTAATTTTATACTCATTAATAGCTATATGATGTGCAAGATCTTTAATTTTTTCATTTAATTCTGTTATTTTTAAATTGTTTAAATATACTTCTATTAATAAAAATGCAATAATAATGACAAATACAAAATTTACTGGTGCTTCAAATCCTAAACCTGTTGCACACCACTCTACCACTCCTAGAAAAATACTCATAAATATCAATAAAAAGCTACCTAACATCCATACAATTGCATTTTCTACTTTCAATTTTGCTTGTTTAATCTTTTTGATACATAAAATGCAAGAAATGATAGAACAAACAATTAATATAACTCTTAATGTGATTGACATAATTATCTCCCCTCTTTCTTTCTAATTGTTAGATTTCTAATTAAGAATATGGAAAAGAACATGTTTGCCATATATTTAACAGATTTTAAAGGACTTAAATATGATTCTCCAAATTCTCTTTCTTTCATTTCTACTTGTACTTCTTTAATTTTCATATTCTTTTTCAACATATATACCAGTGTGTCTGGTTCAGGTGTTAAACTAGCATCTGCCACAAAAGCTTCTATTGCTTTTCTATCATAGGCTCTCATTCCAGAGGTAGGGTCTGTTATTTTCTTGAAAGTTGTTAATCTAATAGCTAAACTAATGAATCGACTTCCTAACATTCTCATGGAAAATGGTTTCTTCTCTTCGATAAATCTTGATCCAATGGCAATGTTTACATTTTCCTCTTTAATTTCTTTTACTAAATCTTTTAAATATTTTGCCTGATGCTGGCCATCACCATCGAATTGAATGGCGATATCATAACCGTTTTGATAGGCATATTTCATCCCCAATTGTATTCCGCTTGTTAGTCCGTAGTTCACTGGTAATGATAAAACATGATATCTGTTTTTTAAGCAGACTTCTTTTGTGTTGTCTTTAGAGCAATCATTGATAATTATGTAATCATAGTTTGTATTATTTTTTATATCTGATATTGTTTTTTCAATATTTAGTTCTTCGTTGTATGCTGGTACAATAATTAATGTTTTCATTTCTATATTTCTCCTTTATTTGTTAAAATGTTCAAATATCATTAATAATGAAGGAATATATAATATGATTAGTGACATATAATATATTACTTTTTTATAAGAAAGCTTTAATGAAATTCTATCACTTTCAAACAAAATCAAAATTAATGCTAGTATTGGTATAAAATATCTTCCTTGTACTCCTTCAACAATTGTGCTTTCTGCCCTTGTAAATCCTACATACATTCCACCAAAAATCAAAGCAATGATTGCTAATACTATAATAGAAATGATGATTTTATCTTTTTTATTAAGATATATATTTTCTTGATTATTATCTTTATGGAAAGTTGCTAACAACATAAATACAACAAATATGAAGTTAACGATATGTGGTGTAAACCATCCCCCTATCATTGTATATATATATTCCTCTGTATTGTTATATAGCGTATTTCCAGCAGTATATGCATCTCTTATAAGATTAGATAATGTAAAGTAGATTTGTTCTGGTTGATTTGTTCGAATAGCTATTTGTACCATATCTTGTGTTAACCTGTTCCATATTAAAATCGGAAGAGCTATTATCATGACCATAATCAAAGCAAGTATATAATATTCTTTATTAGTTCTAAATTTAGATTTTGGTAAAATAAAGAATAATCCTGCTGCTAAAATATAAACGATTTTACATATTGCAGGTATCATAAATAGGATACCTAATAAAATAATATCTTTCCATGTTACTTTTTCCTTTACATACTTTAAATGTAATATATATGCTATTGCTAAAGTTAGTGTAGCAATAATAACAGCATCTGGTGATAATGAAGCAGCTACTAGTAATGACATTGGAAGTAATGCTATAACAATCAGTATATTTTTCCATTTTTCTTTTGGTATTAATTTTATCGCAAAATAAATACATAATAAATAAGCTATCAAATTGGTAATTCTTCCAGCTATAGCAATTAAAGTTGGACTTAATTGCATTATTCTAGCTAGTAATATTCCAATTGCTTGTGGTAAATAACCAAATGGTGATAAGTTAGATACTGTCCCTGGATTTATATAAGTACCATCTTCTGGATTAATTCCTTCATCAATTGTTTCTAAAACTTCTTGATAAGAATATGTATTATTTTCTATATGATATAATCCATTTTCGTCAATTACTGTAGCATAAACTGCTTTTGGAATTGTCCCTTTATTGGAATTAGAAGTGAAGTTTCCCATTGAAACCTCATATGCTTTCCAAAAATGTGCATGCTCATCATAACTTCTTAAAGGTAGATTTAAAAAAGCTAGTAAAAGTCCAAATATAGCACCTATTATCAAAAACAGATTCTCTTTTTTTATTTTATTTAAAAATTTGATGATATTTTTTCCATAGCTAAAAATTAAATATCCTGCCATTATAACAATAAAGAAAATAGCTATCTGTGCAAATGAAAAAACGTTTTCAGGTAAATAATCTATATTTGCATTTAAAGCAATCTGTTCTATGTCATCTATATTGATAGTTCCATTTTGAAATGAAATTTGTAAATTATTAATATTTTCTTCATTGATATATGCTTTAAATTTTGTTTGTTCTTTGTTAGATTTTAACATTAAGGTACTATCATTATTGAATAATATTCTAATATATTTATCCTCAGATGTTTCTTTCATTGTCATTTCAACGTTATATAAATTAGAAATTTTCTGATCATATTGTAAATATACATATCCATATTCATCTGGTTGTGTTAAATTAAAATCTTCTACTTTCAAATTTATTGTCTCATTATCAATTAAATGTTTTGCAGAATATAATTTTTTTATGGCTATATTATATCCTGCTAATGCAAATTCTAATAAAACTGAAATTAAAAGAATTATGATAATTGCCTTTATCCATTTTCTTATTTGCACTTTCATCGTTTAAAATATCCACCTTTCTATTTTAACTTATTTCTTACTTTCTTTGCTACACGATATAATTTTCTTGCTATTCTTCCTGGAAAAGTATTTAGTATTCTTTCCAATTTATATATTCTATCATCAATCTGTGGGGTTGCATCACTTGATGGTAGGAAAACAGGCGTTGATGGATTATTCCAATAAAATGGTTGCCCATTTGTTAATAATAACATATATACTTCTTTTGCATATTTTTCAAATAGTTTTTCATGTCCATCTCTTGAAACTTGATACAAATAAATACGCATTTTTTTATTAAAAGCTCTAGACATAGAATCTTTTCTAACTCTATACAAATTTAACAATTCTGGAATTGCTACACCTAAACATCCATGTTCGGCTAGGCTTACCCATCCGTCATAATCTTCCATTCCATATTCCATTTTTACTCTATTTTTCCCAAAGTTCAAAAAATCATTTTTTCTAATGACAGCATATGCGGCTAACATATTTGCACATAACAAATATGGTATATGTGTATTAAATGTTGGCCAGACAGCTTCACTACCTTCAAAGTATTTAACCCAACTATATACATAAGATACATTTTTATATTGGTGTAATATATTAATCGCTTTCTGATAAAATGTTTTATCAATTTTATCATCTGCATCTATGAAGGCTACAAATTCTCCTTTTGCTGCTTCTGCTCCCACATTTCTCGCATTTGCTAGTCCCTGATTTTCTATGTTAATAATTCTTATTTTTGAATCATTTTCATAATTTTTAAGAACTTCTATACTTTCTTTATCTGAACTACCATCATTTACGATAATAATTTCATAATTTTTGTAAGTATTTTGCTCAATACTTTCTATTGTTTCTGGTAGTGTTTTCCCTAAATTGTAGTATGGAATAACCACAGATATTAAGTCTTTTTCACCATCATATGTTTTTATATATGAATCCTTAGGCATTTCTTCAACAAAAGGAAATTCTGTTTTTATTTTCTTTTTATTTTTTATTACTTCTTCAAAAAATGCTTTTCTTAATTGAATATTTTTCTCCATGTTACATAAATCATGAATCCTTGTTTTAGCATTTTTTCCCATTTGTTGTGCATCTGTTTCGTTCATATTGATGATTTGTTCAAGTTTATTCTCAAAATCATTTTTTACATCCCAATCAAAAATAATTCCGTTTTTACCAGATTCTTTAACCATTTCTGCCTGTCCTCCACTTTTAGAAACTAAAACTGGTCTTCCAAGCCACATAGCATAAATACAAGTATTGGGGAAATTTTCATATAGTGATGGTATAATGACTGCATTTGCAGATAAAATATGTGGAATTAACTCTAAATGTGGTATAGGTCCTAATATTTCCAATTTATCTTCTTCAATATATGTAGCATATTTTTTCTTTAATTCTTCTCCAATAAATGTTCCTTTTGACTCTAATTTTGTATCTCCTCCAATAATTTTAATTTTAAACTCAAGTCCTTTTTTCCATAATTTTTCTGCACCCTTTAACATTTGAATGACACCTTTTCGGTATTCTGTTCTACCAAAATACAAAAAGGTTTTCTTGTCATTATTTGATGAAGTTACATCTTTATATTTATCATATTCTTCTTGTTTTATATCAAATGGTAGATTAATTACCTTTATTGGTGTGTCTGTTAAATATTGTAACTTATCAGCAAGGAATTGGCTTGGACATAATAGGGCATCTGCACCTTTTATACAAAATTTTTCCATTTCACCTATCCAATAAAAAGGTGCTTCATATGTATTGAATTGATTGATTTTTAATGTTTCAAAGCTAGGTGTATGTAAGTGAACAACTAAAGGAATATCTTTTAATTGTTCGTTCAATACTAATTTATTTTGAATAATATATTGTCCATATGCATTATATTCTTGCATTTCTAATATATCTGGCTTTCCATACTTATTAATTAAGTTCATAATAACTTCATAATATTGATAAGCTAAAGCATTATCATATCCTAAATATGTATAATATTCTCCTTCACCTTGAGTAAATCGTACAACTCTATATCCTTCTTTAGTCATTTCTTCTTTATTGGGTCCTAGAGATCTTACAATAACAGTTACGTCATCACCTGCTTCTGCAAACATTTTTGCACAATTTTCTACATATGTTCCAATTCCTCCACCAAAATCTGGTGCAAATTCACCTGTTAAAAACCATATTTTCATTTCTTTGTTCCTTTCTCTTCTATATTTTGCTTATCCCTTTAAAAAACCTTCCTACTTTTCTTATTCCTCTAACAGGAAACAAATTCATAACCTTATATTCTAATATTTTTAATTTATAGATAAATTCACTATTTTTAATTTTTTCTATTTCTTTAATTTTAAATTCTTTTTTTAAATCCTCATTATAGTCTGTATTAGATAAAAATATTTTTTCTATTTTTCTAGTTTGTAATATATAATTGATAAAGTTTATCCAATTTTCACTATTTAAAAAAGTTGTCAAATCGTAAACGATTGAAAACTGCTCATATTTTTGCCTATAAAAATATTGAGAATGTATATCTTTTTGAAGTGTAATAATATAAACTTTGCTATTTTGGGCTTGTTTTTTTATGTTTTTATACATTTTACTGTCTGTTCCTAAATATGGCAAAATATACAAATACGCTTGTTTATCTTTTTCTAGTATTTCTATGTTTTCCATATTATCTATACTCAACATTCCATTTTTCTTTAATAATGGACGATTATTTGATTTTTTGGGATAAATTACAGCTTCTATTTTTTTATCTATTTTATCTGATACATCTTTTATATCATTCATCTTTAGTAGATATTCTTTTTTATGTTCATCATTAATGTCTGTTAATAAACTTTCCTCTCTTCTTCTATACCAAAAGCCATAATATCCAACTTGAACTGGAAATTGATTGTTTTGTAACATTCTAAGCCATAGATACCAATCTTCATTCATATATCTTTTTGCTACTCCATATCCACCAAGCTCTAGGATTTTATCTTTTCTTATAAGTGCTGTTGCGGTTATTTGATTTACTGTTTTCATTTTTTCACTATCAAACTCTACATCTGCTAAATATATATATTTTCCAAATCCTACTGAATCTGTAAAAACCCAAGTTGCTTTTGGATTGGTCTCTAAAGTCCAATATAGTGTTTCTATATATGTGGGTTCTATTAAATCATCTGCATCTAATGGTAATACATAATTTGTAGTTGCGTATTTTATACCATAGTCTCTTCCTAAAGCTAGCCCCTCATTTTTTTTATGATATATCCTTATCCTTTCATCCATTTTTTGCACTTTATTTAAATATTCTATTGCTTCTTGATTTGTACTACCATCATCTACAATTATCCACTCCCAGTTTTGAAAAGTTTGATTCATCACGCAATTTATTGTCTGCCACATAAACTCATTAGAATTATAGTATGATGTAATAATGGAAACTAATGGTTTCACATTTTTTATTTTTTTACTTTGTGTGTTTAATCTTCTCCCTGGTTGCTTATTATAATCCCAAAAAAATTTATCTTCTTTCATTTTACTCCTACTCACATAGTTTTTTAAAAAATTCTCTATATTTCATTCCTATTTTACTCCAGTCAAAGCTTGTAATTTGTCTCAAATTCTCCTCTGATAAGCTTTTATACTTATTTTTATTTCTTATTAGGTATTTTATTTTTTCTTTTAGACATTCTTTACTTCTTTCTTCAAGAATCAATTCTCTTTGCAATTTTCCAAAAGCTTCTTCTGCTATTCCTACATTTGTAGTAATAACTGGGATTCCCATTGCCATAGCCTCCAATACTGGCATTGGTGTACCTTCTTCTTTAGAAGCACATATATATAAGTTAATAGAGTTATAAAAAGTTGGCATATCACTCTGAGAAATTTTCTTTATGTTTCTATCAGCTAATCTTAATTCTATATCATATCCTTCTTCTTGCAATTCCTTTATTACTGGCTTTATAATTCCTTCTACACCTTTCATATCAGCATCATTGTCGGAATCAACAAATTTACTATTTCCTACCCAACCTACAATCAGTTTGTTAGGATTGTAAAATCTTTCTAAATTCTCTGGCTTATAATCTTTCAAATTCACTCCATCATGTATAATCATTTGTGGTTTTATACTTTTTTCACTATAAATTTTATATAGCTTATCTGATGTTACAAAATAATAATTTGAATATTTAAGTATCTTATCTGTTCTCCACTCTTCCTCTCCTCTTAAGTATAAATGGTCACATACTCCGAAAGATATCTTTTTATTGTAGATATAGGTATCTTTAAATTGATCTAATGTCATTCCATAATAATTTTCTACTTCATATTTTAAATTATCACTGTCTATTAAAGATAAATAGCCTCTCCACAAAAAATGGATAATATCGTATTTTTGACAATATAAGAAAAGTCTGAGCATATTTCCTTGAAATATTATACCAGGTATGATATCTATTTCAAATTCTTTTAAATATGGTATTACATTTTGTGCAATATTATCAAAAGCCCACCCCTCTGTATCAATTATAAAAGCAATTTTTATTTTTTTCATCCGCATTATCTCCTAAATATTTTTTTTACTTTTTTAATTAATTTATAGCTTCTTGAATAAATAATAGAATCTAATTCTTTTTGTATTCTTTGCACTTCAATATTTAAATGTTCGTATTTTTTCTTATATTCTAATGTTTCATTTTCTTTATTTTTGAGTTCTGCTAATAGTTTTTGACAATTCTGCTTTATAATCTCATTTTCTTTTGTTAAAGTTTCTAGTAAAATTTCATTATTATTCATATGTTTCTCCACCTTATCATTATAATTCTTCGGCAAATTTCTTTTCTAGTTTTTTAAATAATAGATATCCTATAAGACATAAAACAATTCCCATGGTAAACGCAATTAGTAAATTCATAAAATCTGGTGGCATTTTATTATAGAATATATTTCTATAGCCTTCTATCAAATATGTCATTGGATTGATCTTTATTATCCATTGCAATCCTGCTGGTACTTGATTAGCTGCGTATACAATTGGTGTTGCATAAAATAATAATTGTATGATAATTCCTAGTATATGTATTAAATCTCTAAAATAAACACTTAGACTCGAAACAATAAATGAAATTCCTATACATACCATATATTGAATAGCAAGAATTACAAAATACCATAAAATATTTATTGAAAGACCGATCCCTCCAAATATGACAAATCCTAATATAATAATTGTTGAGATTAAAAAATTAACACCTTCACTTGTTACAACAGATATTGGTAAAATTTCTCTTGGAAAATAAACCTTTTTTATAATGTTTGCATTATCAATAATGGTTGCAGCACCTCTTTGTACTACTCCTGCAAAATATTGCCAAGGAATTAAGCCACAACACAAATATACTGTATAATTTTCTATGTTACTTTTTAAAATCACTTGAAATACTAGTGCATATACCATAATTGATAAAAGTGGATTTACAAACGACCATAAGACACCCAAAAATGAATTTTTATACTTTCCACCAACATCTTTTTTTATATTTGTTTTCAAAAGTTCTCTATAATTGTATAAATCTTTAATTGTATTCATAAGTTCTCTCCTATTTCATTTCTTCTAAATATTTATCAATAATCTCATCTGGTTTTCCGTCCATACGTATTTCACCATTACTTAGCCATATAGCACGATTACAAAATTCTTTCACTGTTCCTAAACTATGGGTAACGAAAACCATGGTTTTTCCCTCTTCTTTCAATTCTCTCATTTTTGCTATACATTTATCTTGAAAATGTTGATCTCCTACCGCTAGTACTTCATCAACTAGAAGTATATCTGCATCCACGTTAATAGCTATGGCAAAAGCCAATCTCATATACATACCTGATGAATATGTTCGAACAGGATTATCTATGTAAGTTCCTAATTCTGAAAATTCAATTATTTTATCTAATCTATCATCAATTTGTTGTCTAGTCAGTCCAAAGATAGAAGCATTAAAATAAATATTTTCTCTTCCTGAAAAATCAGGATGAAAGCCAGCTCCAAGTTCAAGAAGTGAAGTCAGCTTGCCATATGTCGTTATTTGCCCTTTATTTGGATAAATAATTTTTGTCATTAGTTTTAAAAGTGTTGATTTTCCGCTTCCATTCACTCCAATTAATGCTACTGCTTCTCCATTTTTTATTGTTAAATTAATATTTTTTAAAACTTCTCTTTTTTCTTTATTGTTTCTTTTCCAAAATAACATTTTTTCTTTTAAACTATTTGCTTTATCTAGATAAACATCAAAAGTTTTATATACATTTTCTACAATAATTCTATTAATTTCGTTATTATCTTGCATCGTTTTTTCCTTTCTCAACTGATATGTTATATCATACACTATTATATCTTTAAAGTCAATTGAAATCATTTTTCATTTTTGTGTCAAAAAGCTTTTTCGTTTTATATTTTCCTGGTAAAAATAGAAGTAGATGTAATAATTTATTGACAAATCCATTTATTGATGTGTTGTCAAATTGGTTTGTTAAATTTTCAAACAGTATATAGTGCTTGATTGCATAGATTCTTTTTTTGAATTTGGTTCCATGCATATTTTTAGCTAAAATTTCTTGAAAATATTTGTAATATCCATAAGGATTTTTTTCAAATTGTTCTAAAATATTTTTTGTATATCCCTCTTTTTGATATTCGCAAATCATAATTGGGATATTATAGCATACTATTTTATAGTTTTCATCCATTTTATGATACATTCTTGCTTCAGTAATAAACTTTTCATGATTTACTAATTCATGCTCGAATTGTTTTCGTATATCTGTGTAAAATACAATTGCTTTTTCTCCATTTTCTCCTTCTTTAAAATACAGATCGAACATTGTCGTTTCTTTTTTTCTGAAACAATGTCCCATATTATTTCCTTTTATATCATATTTCAAAAAACATATACCATAAAATCTTTTCTCAGCATTTGGATGTTCTTCATATGCATTTTTAATTACTTCAAAAGCTGTATCAGAAAATATATCATCAGAATCACACTCTACAATCAAATCTCCAATAGCATATTGAACAACATGATTGATAGCTGACATTTTTCCTTGATTTTCTTGCTTATGGTATTGTATTTCTAATTTGTTTTCATCGATATATTGTTTGACAACCTCTTCTGTATTGTCACAAGAACCGTCATCAATAATTAACCATTGTACTTGCATGGTTTGCTGTAATTGTGTATTTTGTTCCAAATTTCTCACAATACTATTGTATAAATTCCCAAGCATATTTGCTCTATTATAAGTTGGTGTAATAATAGATAATTTCATCGTTATTCTTCCTTTAATAATTTTTCTAATTCTTTTATAATCTCATGATTATCATATACTTGTTTTTTATCATCAAATGTTTTTATCTGGTTTTCAATAACATATTTTAATTGATGATATATTTCATGTTCATCATTTTCTATTATCATTGCATTTTTATAATTTTCAACTGCTTCTCTTGCTGCTGTATTTGTAATCATAATTGGTTTATTCAAAATTTTTGCTTCTTCTAAAACCATACCATATCCTTCAAACCTAGAAAGTAAACAAAATATATCTGCTTGTTTTATATAAGGGTATGGGTTTTCTTTAGCACCTAATAAAATAAATGTCTCTTGTAAGTGTTCATCTTTAATTAGAGTTTCTAATGTATTTCTTTCTGGTCCATCACCAATAACATAAAATTTATTATTATAATGATTTGCCATTAGTTCTTTATGAATACGAATTAACCTATCAATTCCTTTTTGTTCAACCAATCTTGCAACTGTCAAAAAATTAATTTGATGATTATCAAATGAAAAGTCTATTTTTTCTTCAGCTTTTTGTATAACCCTTTGAGAATTTATATAATTGTAAATGACTTTTTTGCTAAGTTGCATATGGGGATAACATCTATCAAACATTTCTTTATTATCTTTGCTAACAAATATTAATTGCTGATATTTGGCATACATGTTTCTATCTATCATTAATTTTAACTTGGCCTTTAGAGTGTTTCCATAGACTTTTGAAATATCATTATGAACCCAAGCGATTTTTTTCGTGTCTTTGTTTTTTGTACTAAATAACCTTGTAATTGGCCCTTCTAAAAAAGCAATTTCTGTATCATACTCACCTTGTATATATTTTTTATAATATTGCTTTTGAAAACAAAGAATTTTTAAAGGTATCATTATTTTTTCAAATCTACTTAGTTCTTTATATGACTTATCAAACATTCTTTTTAGTGTTATCTTATCATTTAAACTTTTTTCTAGTTGTCCATTTCCATATATCGTAAATATAGTAATATCAAATGTATTACTTAGTGCATTTACCATATCCACTAATACTCTTTCTGCCCCACCTAATGTTAAACTTGTGATTCCAAATAGTATCTTTTTCATGCTTCATCTCCTATCGTAATTTGATTGCAAAAGAATTAAATTTTGGTAACGAAAATTTTATTTGAACAGCAAGGGTGCATACGTTTGTATGTAACTACGTTTCAAATGAAATTCGACACAGATAAAATTGTAATTATTTTTCAGTCAACCCTAAGCGAATTTTTCTTGTAACCAATCTCTTATAAATTTAATTCTTGCTAAACTTGTATATACTTTTAGTGTAAGCTTATTGACACTTTTCATATACAAATTTTTTAATCCTTTGCCTTTTATATAAGAATTTTTCTTCCAATTAGGAAATTGTGTATGTAAGGATTTCCATGCCAAATCAATCGTTTCTTTTCTTTCTTTTTTATTTTCAATCATTACCATTCTAAGCATCGAACTACATAAGATATATCTTGCATAAATATATTCTATTTCTTCTCTATATTCATCAAACAAATGGTTTGCTTTGTAATATTCAATAACATGATTTAAAACATCGATGATTTCCTTTGTTCTAGTATTTTGTACATTTGAAATAGAATTTTCTCTTTGCACATAATGAATCAATGGCTTTTGAATAATTCCGTAATTGGCTATATGTGGTAACAATTTATAGAAAAATTCCACATCTTCATATCGATATCCTTTTGGAAATTCCAAATGATTCTCTTGTATCATTTCTCTTCTAATTAGTTTGTTCCACGCAACGACTCTCGTATACATAAACATTTCTTTTTTATTATTATATTGTCTTCCTTTACTTTCTAAAGTCTTATCTGGATATTCCCATAAAAAATCACATTCTACATAATCTAAGTCCTCTTCTTTTGCCTTTTTATACATTTCTTCATACATGTTTGGCTCAATATAATCATCTGAATCTAAAAAAGCAATATATTCACCCTTAGCATATGGAATCGCATAGTTTCTGGCATCTGATAACCCACCATTTTCTTTTTCTAAATAGATAATTTTATCTGGATAGTTTTCTACAAATTGTTTTGCAATCTTTTCTGAGCCATCTTTGCTACCATCATTAACTAGTAAGATTTCAATATCTTGTAATGTTTGATTTACTAAAGATTGTAAACATGTTTCTATATAGTTTTCTACATCATAAAATGGAACAATGATACTAACCTTTATCATGATTTAACCTTTCTTCTTAAGTTTAAATACCATTTAATATTTAAACTTAAAATTAATTTTCTTAAGCACTGCTTTATATTTTTAGCTTTAATATTTTTTGTCATTTTCCTTTTTCTGATTTCTTTTATATATTGTTTCTGATCTTTTTTATCTAATGTTTCTACTTTTAATAAAATTGCATTTGTATAATAGATTCTCAAAATTTCTGCTGTTTTCTTATTTATTTTATATACATCTATTTTTCTTAAAGCTTCATCATATTGTCTTAAAGCATCATATGCCTTTTTCCTTGTTTTTTCATCATTGTCATTTCGTGTGATACTACCTTCTACTTGTACATAGTGATATCCGTAAAAATGAATAGAAATCATCGTTTTTGCAAGGACTATTACAAATGGCATCAATCCAAAATCTTCATGTTCTGTTCCTACTTTAAATTCTAATTTATTTTTTGTAAAGATTTCTTTTTTTATGACATATACACAAGGAGAATCTAGTAAAACATCTGTGGCATATAATTCTTCAAACCCCTCTTCTCCTGTTTTTTTCTCAAATATAGGTCCATCTATGGTTTCAAGTAATGCTCCTTTTTTATCTTCTTTTTGTAGTTTGAATTTTATTAAATCAATCTGTTTTTCCATATATTGTTTTACCAAACCATATAAATGGATATCTAAGTAGTCATCTGCATCTAAAAATAAGATATATCTTCCTTTCGCTTTTTTTATTCCATAATTTCTTGTATCTGCAACCCCTGTATTTTTCTTTTTATAATAAGCAATGGTTTTTGGATTTTTCTCTTTATATTCCTGTATTATTTTATCAGATGTATCTGCACTTCCGTCATTAATTAGTACAATTTCTAAATCTTCGTCTTTTTGTTTTAAAACTGATTCTATGCATTTTTTTAATGTTTTTTCCGCATTATATACGGGAATAATGACACTTAATTTTTTCAATATTCTCTCCATCTTTCTTTTTTATTATATTGTTTTTGTAATAACCTTTTTATTGTATCATTCATATCATCGTTTCTAATGTTTTTAAAATATTGGCATTATATTTTTCATAATCAAAATGGTTTGTTATGTGATATCCATTTTGTAAAAATTCTTTCATTGCACTATATATAGCTTGTGTATTTTTTTCTACGACAATTCCTCTTCCCTCTTCAACTTGCTTATAATCTGATACTTTTGTTGTTATGATTGGTTTATCTAATATAAAACTTTCTAAATATACAACTGGATATCCCTCATATTCAGAAGATAAAATGATACAATCACTTATTGTAAAATAGGGATATGGGTTTTCTTTTCTTCCTAAGAAGAGGATGGTTTCCTCTAAATGATATTCTACTACTTTTTCTTGATAAACTTTTGTATCTGGTCCATCTCCTATAAATAAAACTTTAAATTGGTAATCTTCCTGTTTTAATTGTTTACAAGCTTCTATCACTCTCGTTAATCTTTTTTGTCTTTCATCATGTCTTCCAACATTGAGAAAAATCGGTATATTTTTTTTAGATAGTTCTTGTACATCTTTTTCTATCATTGGTTCTTTTGATTTTTGTAGTATTCTTTCTCCATCAATCAGATTGTTACAAGTTATGACTTTATCTTTTAATTCTGGAAAAATCTTTATAAAACTGTTCGTGCCTTCTTTAGATACAAATACAATATGATGAAATTCTCCACAATGTACATTTTTAAAAAAAGCTTCTACTTCTTCTTTGTTTCCTTGATATAAAGTTAAATAGTCTGCATGACACCATAAAGCTGAATTTTTTGAGGCAGTTCTTGCCATGAAACTACTTGCTAAAGAATATGTTGCAAAACTCGCTGAAAAGTCAAATTTATTTTTGTATTTTAATATAAATCTTACACGATTACCTATATTATGTAGTTTTCTTATGAAGATATTTTTATTGTTGCTTGTGTTATATTCTACAACCTGTATCTTTTTACTTAATCTATCTAAAAACACACCCTCTTTTTTTTCTAATGCTAGGGTTATGTCATATTCTTTTTCAGATAGGTGATTTACTAATGTTACAAGTGCTGTTTCTATTCCACCTAAGTCTAAATTATGTGCTGAAAATAAGATTTTTTTCATTAGATTTTCTCCCTTTTTAGACACTTTTTTCTTCATTATCTTATCATTATATTGTTTTTTTTGCAACCTTTACTGAGCATATAAAAAATTCTTAACAAGAAAAATAAGACATACAAAAACAAGGTTTTATATGTCTTATTTTATCTTATTTATATTGATTATCAATTTCTTTTAGAATAACATCGTGTGCACTACCTTCTGAAATACTAATTTCAGAAACCAAAGTTAATCTTGCTTTTTCATGTAATTCTGGAATTGTAACACTTCCACAGTTACACATAGTTGATTTAATTTTTGCACAGGTAATGGCTAGATTGTCTTTTAACTTACCTGCATATGGGATATAAGAATCTACACCTTCTTCAAATGAAAGTTTGGCATCTCCTCCCATATCATATCTTTGCCAGTTTCTTGCTCTATTAGAACCTTCTCCCCAATATTCTTTTACATAACCATTTCCTTTTTTAACAACTCTTGTTGGGCTTTCATCAAATCTAGCAAAATATCTTCCCATCATCACAAAGTCTGCTCCTAATGCTAAAGCAATTGTAATATGATGGTCATGAACAATTCCACCATCTATACATATAGGTATATATATTCCAGTTTCTTCAAAATATTTATCTCTTTCTTCAGCAACCTCTATTAAAGCTGACGCATTTCCTCTACCTATGCCTTTTGTTTCTCTTGTGATACATATAGAGCCTCCTCCAACTCCAATTTTTATAAAGTCAGCTCCTGCTTCTGCTAAATAACGGAACCCTTCCTTATCTACGATATTTCCTGCTCCAATTTTAACAGAATCTCCATATTTTGCTCTTACAAAATCTATTGTATTTTTTTGCCATACAGAATATCCATCTGAAGAATCCATACAAAGCAAATCCACTCCTGCATCGACTAATGCTGGTATTCTTTCTTCATGGTCTCTTGTATTAATACCTGCACCTACAATATATCTTTTATTTTCATCTAGTAAAGAGTTTGGATTATTTTTTCTTTCTTCATAGTCTTTTCTAAATACTAAATATTTTAAATTTCCTTCTTCTGTTAAGATTGGTAAACATGCAATTTTATTTTCCCATATTAAGTCATTTGCTTCTGATAAAGAAATTCCTTCATGTGCCCATACTGCTTTTTCTTTTGGTGTCATAAAATTGTCAATTGGTGCATCCATATCATCTCTTGATATGCGATAATCTTTATCTGTTACTAATCCAATGAATTTTCCTTTTGCTGTTCCATCTTCTGTAATCATAACGGTTGAGTGTCCTGTCTTGATGACTAATTCAATTACTTCTTTTAAAGGTGTTCCAGATTTTACATTAGAGTCACTGATAATAAATCCGGCTTTATGTTTTTTTACTTGTCTTACCATTTCCGCTTGTGATTCAATACTTTGTGAACCATAAATAAATGCAACTCCGCCTTCTCTTGCTAAACCAATTCCCATATCTACACCTGATACGGATTGCATGATAGCAGATACCATTGGTATGTTTGCATAATATTTTGGTTCTTCTCCTTTTTTGTATTTTACAAGTGGTGTTTTTAGTGATACTTTACTTGGAATACATCTCTCATCTGTTAAGTTTGGTAATAATAAGAATTCATTAAATGTTCTTGATATGTCTTCTAAAATCTTTGCCATATTTACTCCTCCATTTATTAAAATATTAAAATAACAGGGGAGATTAACTCCCCTCATTTTTGTCCTCCTGAAAAATTGATAGTACAAGTATATCACATTTTTGCTACAATGTAAACCATTTTTTTAGCTAAATATTTCTATGTCATCATTAATTGTTCATAATAGGCATTATATAATTTATTATAATATCCATCTGGGATTTGTAATAACTCATGATGACTACCTTGTTCAAGGATTTCTCCTTTACTCAATACAATAATTTTATCAACATTCACAATTGTCGATAATCTATGGGCAATAAAAATAGATGTTTTTTCTTTAGATAAGGTATCTACTGATTTTTGAATCAAAGCCTCTGTTTTGGTATCAATATTAGCAGTTGCTTCATCTAAAATAAAGATAGATGGATTATGTGCAAAAATCCTAGCAAATGCCAACAACTGTTTTTCACCTGCTGAATAGGAATTTCCTCTTTCACTTGCCATTTCTTCTAATCCATTTGGTAATGAATTTACAAATTCATCTGCTGAAGATAATTGAATAATTTTCTGTATATATTCTTCTGACAAATTATCATTTAATTCAATATTTTCTCTGATGGTTTTTGCAAAAATAAATGGGTCTTGTAAAACAATACCAACTTGTTTTCTCAAATATCTTAAATTAATATCTCGAATATTGACACCATCTAATAAGATTTCTCCTTTTTGAATTTCATAAAATCTATTGATTAAATTAATAATGGTGGTTTTTCCTGAACCTGTTTTCCCTACTAGTGCAATACTTTGTCCTGGTTCAATTGTAAAACTAACATCTTTTAAAACCCAATCCTCATCTTTATAAGCAAACCACACATGTTTAAACTCAATTTTCCCTTTTATTTTTCCCATATCTTTTCCAGTTTCAAAATCTTCAAGATATTCTTTATGGTCTAAAATGTCATAAATTTTATTAATTGATACAACTGCTTCTTGTATGGTTTCAAAGTTTTCTACTATACGATTAATTGGTTCAAATATTTGTTTTAAATATGTAATAAATACATAAATAACGCCAACCTCTAAATTAATATGAAATACATGTTGGACACAAGCCCAAACAATGACTGCTACACCAATATTTTCAAAAGCTGTCATCATTCCAATTAAAAATCCTTCTGTAAAAGAAGTTGGTATTCTTGACTTGTAAAATTCCTGGCATAATTCTTTACATTCTTTTTCTTTTTCAAATTGTCTATTGAATATTTTGATAATTTTTACACCATAAATCGATTCTGCTAAAAATATATTTAGTTTTGTTTTTACATTTTTAGAATATTCTCTTACTTTATTACTAATTCTTGTTATGATAACAGAAGTCAAAATAACAAATGGGATAATGGTAAAACATAATAATGCTAATTTATAATCAATAGAAACCATAATAACAATTAAAGCAATAATCATCACAACATCTTTTACAAAAGTGGTAACAACATCTTTAAACATTGTCGTAATATCCTCTACATCATTTGTTATTCTTACAAAAAGTGTTCCTGCTGGTGTTTTGTCATGAAATTTCATATTGGCATATTGTGCGTATTTGTATAATTTATTTCTAATAGAATAGACCACATTTTCTCCTGTCATACTGGTTGCTGTTGTCACAACAAAGTCTAGAATATTTCCTATTAAAACAAGTGCTATATAAATACTTCCAATCATTCCAATTGTCATAATTCCTTTTTGCCATAATCCAGCACTTAAATAGTCATCTATTACAATTTTTATTAAATATGGTCTTATTACTTCACATACACTAATTAGAATAGCTAAGATTGATATAATCATAATTGCTTTCTTTTGTGGCTTTAATAATTTATACATTCTATGTAAGGTTTGATTTTTCATTCCTTCTCATATATAACACAACTGGTTATATATTCTCCTTTCTTTCGTTTTCCTTTTACATTTGTAATTTGGGTCAAAATCGATGAATCAACGATTTTACTTTAAACTTACAAATCAAAATTCTAATACTATTTATGCTAACATACCTTCTCCTGCTTTTGTCGATTGTTGCTCGTAAAATTCATTATATAATCCCTGTTTTTGAAGCAATTGTTCATGATTTCCTTTTTCAACAATTTCTCCGTTATTTAAAACGATAATTTGGTTACTGTCTTTTACATCTGATACTTTATTTGAAATAATAATACAAGTTTTTTCTCCTGAAAATTGCTTTATATTCTCTAATAAAGTTTGAGAAGTTCTATTATCTAACGCCGAAAAAGTATCATCAAAAATTAAAATACGACTATTTTTTAAAAATGCTCTAGAAATTGCAACTCTTTGTCTTTGTCCCCCTGACAAATCAGAACCTCTTTCTCCTATTTTTGTTTCAATCCCTTTTGGCATTTTAGATATTTCATCATAGATAACTGCTTTTTTCGTACTATCTTTGATTTCTTCTACTCTATATTCCTCTTTAAATAAACTGATATTATCTTTCAAAGTGGAAGAAAATAGAAAGTTATCTTGTGTAATATAACAAATATTTTCTCTTAACACTTCTATTGGTATGTCATTAATATCTTTACCATCTATTTCGATTTTTCCTCTAGAAATACTATATAATCTTGTTAATAAATTCATTAAGGTAGTTTTTCCACTACCAATTGTTCCAATAATCCCTAATGTTTCGCCTTTTTTTATTTCAATATTAATATTTTCTAAAGCATTTTCCATTACTTTAGGATAATGAAATGTTAGATTTTTAATCATAATATTGCCTTCTAATTTGTTTTCTATATCTTTTTCTTTTACATTGATTTTTTCTGTGTCTAGTTCAAATACCTTATTTAATCTTCTATAAGATATTTGCGCTCTTTTGATTCTTGCTATTAAAGAAGGCATCCAGCTGACAGGTCCTACGAAAAGCCCTATATACCCATTAAATGTAACCAGTTCTCCTACTGTAATCTGTCCATCTACTACTAATTTTCCTCCAAACAATAGGGCAATGGAATAGCAAAGTCCAAAACATATATTGATGGTTGTTGTTAATAGATTTGAATAAATATCTACTGTATTATCACTTTGTTTTACTTTTCGATTTTTCTTAATAAAGGTTTCTAGTTGTGCTTTTTCACAAGCATATGCTTTTGTTGTTCGAATACTGTCTGTACTTTCTTGTATATATTCAGAAAGTTCTGTAAATCTGTCTTGTGCTTTTGCAAAACTCTTTTCTACTTGGTTTTTCAATTTTACTACAAGAAAAGATGCAATAATAATAGGAATCATCGTTGCAATTGTTAAATAGATATTGACTCCTATAGCCATCTGACAAATGGCTATGATAAATGTATAAACAATTCTTGCTCCATGGGAGATAATTCGATATATAGCACTTCTTATTTCATTCGTATCTTTTACAAAATACGACATAATTTCTCCGTTTTTTATATTTTGAATATCTTTTAATTTTAATTTTAAAAATCTTTCAAATAATTTTTCTTTTATATCTCTTTCAAATCCTCTTGAAATAACCGTTTCTGTATATTTCCAAATAATTCTGACAGATAGCAAAACAACACATATTCCCAAAAGGAAATATATGTTATTGATAATATTTTGCTTATTTGCTTCTATATCATATAGCATATCTACAATATCGCCTATAATCTTGGCTGGAATTGTCAATAGATATATGTTTAATCCTATAAATATAAAATGGATTAAAGAACTAAATTTGTATTTTTTTAGTGAATCTATGATTACTTTTTTCATAATTAAAACTCATCCTCTGTATATTTTCTCTTTTATTCTTTCTGTATTTGAAACCTTTCTTTTCAAACCATTTTATTTTCTAAGTTTCATAATGATATCTATATATTTTTATTTTCTATAAAATTATATAAAGTATCCTCATTAAACCCTATATTTTGATTATGTTCTAACTGATTTTGTTGCATTTGCATATTTAAGTTCATAAGCTCCGCTTGGTCTTTAAAATTAAAATCATCAAACTCAAACTTCATTTTTCCCTACTTTCTACAATATTTTGCAATATTGCTCCTAAATTTTATTTACCCTTCATGATTATATCTTATTCCCTATTATTTTACAAGTCTTTTTGTCTCTTTTGCAATCATTAGTTCTTCATTTGTTGGAATGACATAAACTTTTACTTTTGAATCAGATGTTGAAATAACTTTTTCTTCTCCTCTCATGTTATTTTCATCTAAATCTAGTTTCACTCCCATAAATTCTAGTTTTTCACAAATACCTTTTCTAATATTGATTTGATTTTCTCCAATACCACCAGTAAAGATAATATAGTCAATTCCTTTCATAGCTACGGCATATTTTGCTATAAAGCTTGCTATTGAATAATTGAACTGCTCGATGGCAATTTTTGCTCTTTCTGTTCCCTTATTTGATTCGTCTTCTATAACCCTAAAATCTGGTGCCATTCCTGATATACTTGCTAAACCTGATTTTTTGTTTAAAATATCTTCCATTTCTTGTGCAGTTAAATTTTCCTTTTTCATGACAAATGTAACAACTGATGGGTCCAAATCTCCACTTCTTGTTACCATAGGTAATCCTGCAAGTGGTGTTAAGCCCATACTTGTATCCATTGATTTACCATTCTTTACAGCACATA
This sequence comes from uncultured Clostridia bacterium, assembly GCA_944390535.1. Classification (GTDB taxonomy): domain Bacteria; phylum Bacillota; class Clostridia; order TANB77; family CAG-508; genus CAG-269. Next base: position 58,445 of record CALXQV010000040.1, read on the forward strand.
TACTAGCACCTTGCCCTAAATGACAGGTAACAATTTTCGTCCCTTCAAGAGACGTATTTTCTATTTCACCAAGTCTTTGAGATACATACATATGAGAAGTTCCGTGGAATCCATATTTTCTAACACCATATTTTTCATAATATTCATAAGGAATTGGATAGATAAATTTGTCTTTTGGAATTGATGAATGGAATGCTGTATCAAATACACCTACCATTGGTTTATTTGGCATAACCTCTCTACATGCTTCAATTCCTAACATACATGCTGGATTATGTAATGGTGCTAAATCTGTACATTCTTCTATTGTCTTAATAACTTCATCTGTTATCACAACAGATTCTGTTATTTTCTCTCCCCCATGAACAATTCTATGCCCTACTGCACTAATTTCATCTAGAGAATCAATTACTTTATATTCTGGATTTGTAAATTGTTCCAAGGTAAATTCAATTGCTTCTTTATGATTATATGCTGGCTTCTTTATTTCAGTTTTTTGTCCATTTACTTTATGTGTAATAAATGCTTCTTCTTCTCCTATTCTTTCATATTTTCCAGAAGCTAATACTTCTTCTGTTTCCATATTAATTAATTGATACTTTAGTGATGAACTACCACAATTTAAAACTAAAACTTTCATTTTTTCCTCCTTTTAGGGACATGCCAAAATGGACAAAAAATGTCCAAAAGGGACAGGCTAAATCGTTCTATCATTCATACAATTTTTCTGTCTGATGACAATTCCCTATTATATTAAATTTTTATTATAACTATACATATTATTAAGTTTTTAATCTTATGATTGCATATAATTAAGATAATTTTTTATTCTTAAACTTTGTAAGTATGTCCCTTTTGGACATTTTTTGTCCATTTTGGCATGTCCCTAACAGCTCTAGCAATCATTAATTCTTCATTTGTTGGAATGACAAATGTTCTAATCTTTGCATCTTTTGCAGTAATTTCTGCTTCGATTCCTTTTACCTTTTGATTATACTCTTTATCTATTTTTACTCCGAATACTTCTAGATAATCACAAATTGCTTCTCTAGAATCTTGCCCTTTTTCTCCTACACCTGCTGTAAAAGTTAGTATATCAAATCCGTTCATAGCAACTGCACATTTTGCAACATAACTTGCTACCAAATAATGGAAATTATCTAATGCCAATATTGACCTTTCATCTTCCGCTGCTGCTTCTGCTTCTATATCTCTAAAATCAACAGATACACCAGATATTCCATAGGCACCTGATTGTTTATTTAATATTTTTTCCATTTCATCTGGTTTTAGATTTTCTTTTTTCATAATATAGGTAGCAACTGATGGGTCTAAATCTCCACTTCGTGTTCCCATAGAAATTCCTCCCAGTGGTGTTAAGCCCATACTAGTTTCTACTGACTTTCCATATTGAATGGCACAAACACTTGCTCCTTGCCCTAAGTGACAGTTGATAATTTTTAATTCTTTGATATCCCTTCCTACCAATTCAGCTGCTCTGTTTGCAACAAATTGATGAGAAGTTCCATGAAACCCATATTTTCTAACACTATACTTTTCATAATATTCATATGGGATTGGATATATATATCTTTCTTTTTCTAATGTCTGGTGGAACGCTGTATCAAATACCGCTACCATTTTAATATTGGGAGCTAGTTTTTTACAAGCTTTTATTCCTAAAATTGCTGCTGGATTATGTAATGGTGCTAAATCCACACAATCTTCTATTCCTTTTATGACTTCATCTGTTATCACTACTGGATTAGCAAACTTTTCTCCACCATGAACAACCCTATGACCAATACCACCTAATTCTTCTAAGTTTTCCAAAACACCATAATGTTTATTCAATAGTCTGCTTAATACAAATGAAATCGCTTTATCATGATTTTTTGCATAATGCTCGAATTTATGTACCTCTCCCTTTACTTTATGTGTCAAAAATGAATCTGCTTGACCAATTCTTTCAAAATATCCTTTTGCTAAGACAGTTTCTGTTTCCATATCAATTACTTGATATTTTAATGATGAACTTCCTGAGTTTAATACTAATATTTTCATACATACTCCTTATTTTAGAAATTCCTTTAATACCATATATTCAATTTTATGTGGCATTACATTTCCATTTTCGATTAATTGGAAAAATTCTTTTATTGATACATATTTAACATCACTTACTTCTTCTGTTTGAAGTTCTATATTTTGTAAGCAAACATTTTGTCTTAATATATAGATGTCAACAAATTCATTACTTTTTACTTGCCCATATTCAAACATTTCTCTATTTGTAAAAATGTATTGTAAATTTTCCAAATATATATCAATATCTAACTCTTCTTTTCCCTCTCTTAACACTGCTTCTATTGAGCTTTCTCCTGCATCTATATGACCAGCAAATGAACAATCCCATGTATTAGGATATAAGTCTTTTTCTGCGGACCTATATTGTATTAATATTTCATTTTTATCATTAATAACCCAAACATGTATTGATTTATGCCATAATCCTTTTTCATGTGCTACGGCTTTATCTACAATTCCAATCTTTTCTCCTCTTGTATTGTATTCATCTATCATTTCATGCTTCATAATCTATCTTCCTTTCTATTATCTTATTGTGCTTGCACAGCTGTTATGGCAACAACACCTGCTATATCATCACTATTGCAACCTCTTGATAAATCATTAACTGGTTTTGCAATACCTTGACACAATGGTCCATATGCTTCCGCTTTTGCTAATCTTTGTACCAATTTGTATCCAATATTTCCTGCATTTAAATCAGGGAAGATTAATACATTGGCTTCTCCTTTTAATGGACTATTTGGTGCTTTTGATTTTGCAATTTCTGGAATAATCGCAGCATCTAATTGCAATTCTCCATCTACTAATAAGTCTTGTTGTTTTTCTTTTACTAATTTTGTTGCCTCAATGACTTTTTCTGTTAGTTCTGAATGTGCACTTCCATAAGTAGAATAAGAAAGCATTGCTACTTTTGCATCTTTTCCAACTAATTGTTTAAAGCTCTTACTTGATGAAATGGCAATTTCTGATAATTGTTCTGGATTAGGATTTTCATTTAATCCACTATCTCCAAATATAAATACACCATTTTCACCATATTCACAATTAGGTACTACCATAACAAAAAAGGCAGAAACTAATTTGGTATCAGGTGCTGTTTTCAATATTTGTAGAGCTGGTCTTAATGTATCTGATGTAGAATGTGCTGCTCCTGAAACTAATCCATCCGCCTTATTATCTTTTACCATTAACATTCCATAATACACTGGGTCTAAAACCAATTCTTTTGCTTTTTCTATTGTCATTCCTTTATGTTTTCTTAATTCATACAAAAGATTTGCATATTTGTCATAATCTTCTGATGTTTGTGGGTCTACAATTTTTGCCCCTTCAATATTTACCTTGTTTGTTCTTGCCTTTTGCAAAATATTTTCTTCATTTCCTACTAAAATAATATTTGCATATTTTTCTTTCATTACTTTTTCTGTTGCTTGTAATACTCTTATATCTTCTGCTTCTGGAAGAATAATTGTTTTTATTTCTTGTTTTGCTCTTTGTTTTATCTCTTCAATAAATGTCATTTTTTTCACATTCCTTTCTATCACATAGTTTCGATTGGAAAAGAATTAAATTTTGGCTAGGAAAACGAATTTGAAATTTGACAACGCCAAAATTGTAATTATTTTTCAATTCATTGCCTCCTTCACTTCGATTATTATATACTATAAACAAGCAAAAGCACAAGTCTTTTCCAAAAAAACTTTGTGCTTTTGTTTGTTATATAAATTTTTACTTAGGTTATCATTTCTTAAGCTACATGCTAAGGTTTATACTTTATACAAATATTTTGGGTAAAAATATAATGAATCCTACAATTACTGAAATAATTGCAGAAAATAATACGGCACCTGCTGCTATATCTTTTGCATATTTTGCTTTTTCATGAATCTCTGGCATGGCTATATCAACAGTTGTTTCAATAGCTGTATTAATCAATTCTAAAGAAATTACGATAGCAAACAATAACAAACATACCATCCATTCCATGGCTGATATTTTAAAAATAAATCCAGCAATAATGACTAATGCCATGATAACAAAATGTATTTTTAAATTTTGTTCTGTTTTCCATGCTTCTTCTATTCCTTCAAATGCATATTTAAAACTATTTCTTAATTTCTTTCTTTTTTTTCTTAATTTGACCATTTTTCTTTTATCTACCATGTTTACTTTTTCCTTTTTTAATTGCAATATGGATTTTGTAATACTTGCAAATATTATTAAATAAGCAATTGAGATTGCAAATCCACCAATGACATCACTTGCATAATGTACGCCTAAATAAATTCTGCTAAATCCAATCATTGGTATTAAGATAGCTAAAATAGTACAACTTGCATATTTTATTTTTTTATTTTTTACCATTTTCCATATCAGATAAATCAATAATCCATAAAACGCCATACTAACCATAGAATGTCCTGAAGGAAAACTATATCCACTTTCCGCAATTAGCCTATAACCATCTGGTCTTGGTCTTTGTATGATATGTTTTAATAGTTGATTTAATAAAGTGGCTATCACTAAATTACTTGCCACACATAACCCTACTTTTTTGTTTTTTATAAATAGCAAACTTCCTATTGTGATGGCTATTAATACATATGCAGAAGACAAATTGGTTATTACTTTCATAATAACAGTTAGTGGTTCTGTTCTTAAGTTAAGGATTACTAATTTATATACAAGCATATCTAAGGATAGTTGCTCATTTTCAAAAATATCTTCTAACATCATTAAAACAATAATTAGACAAAGAAAAGCAATAATCCATTTATAATTTTTTTCTATTATTCTTTTTAGCATTTGTATTCTCCATTTCTATATTGTTTCATATCTTTTTAGTTATTAAAATTCTATTATGTTTTCCCATGTTAAATTTTCTTTTCCAAAATGACCATAATTGGTAGTCAATGAATATATTGGTTTGTCTAATTCCAAATATTTAATAATACCATCTGGTGTTAAATCAAATGTTTCTCTAATTTTTGAAATTAAATCTTCTTCTGAGATTGTTCCTGTTCCAAAAGTATTTACATGAATAGATAGTGGTTCTTTCATACCAATAGCATATGAAATTTGTATTTCGCATTTTTTTGCATATCCATTTGCAACAATGTTTTTTGCAATATGTCTTAACATATATGCAGCTGACCTATCTACTTTACTTGCATCTTTTCCTGAAAATGCCCCTCCACCATGTCTTGCATATCCACCATATGTATCTACAATAATCTTTCTACCAGTAAGTCCTGTGTCTCCCAAAGGTCCACCTATAACAAATTTTCCAGTAGGATTAATATAGATTTTTGTCTCGTCATCAATCATCGATTCTGAAACAACTGGTTTAATAACTTTTTCTATGATATCCTTTCTCACAGTATCTTGAGAAATCTCTTCTTCATGTTGTGTAGATATTAATATTGTTTCAATTCTTTTTGGTTTGTCATTTTCATATTCAACTGTTACTTGTGTCTTTCCATCTGGTCTTAAATAGTCTATTTGTCTATTTTTTCTTACTTCTGTTAATCTTTTAGATAATTTATGTGCCATAGAAATAGCATAAGGCATATATTCTGGTGTTTCATCACAAGCAAATCCAAACATAATTCCTTGGTCACCAGCTCCACCAATATCAACACCTAATGCAATATCTGGACTTTGTTTTGTAATGTTAATGTCAATGGCACAAGTTTTATAATCCATGTCAATATTTTCATTATCATATCCAATTTCTTTTATTTTTTCTCTTACTAGTTTTTCAATGTCGGCTTCTCCTTTAGCTGTAACTTGTCCTGCAATCGTAATTCGATTTCCTGAAGCAAATGTCTCTATAGCTACTCTTGCATGATTATCTTGTTTTAAATATTCGTCTAATATGCAGTCTGAAATTGTATCACATAATTTATCTGGATGTCCTTCTGTTACACTTTCTGATGTAAAATAATATTTACTCATTTTACTTCCTCTTTTCTTTTCATTTTTCTCTTTTATATTGCATAATTATTACATTTTTTTAACTTTTTGTCAATGGGAAGTTTTTTGAAATTCATAACGGCCAAACGGCGCTTAGTCAGTTGAACTACATCTGACTAGCGCCGTTGCCGTTACCGTTACAAACCCTTAATGACTCTATTTACGGTTTGTACTTCTTCTTCAATTTTTTGGATTTTTCTGAACTTCTCATATCTCCTTAAAATTTTTTTCTCTTGGTCTGTAAACTCCTTATCATCACTCTTGAATTTAACCATTAGCCGAGTGATTACCTCACTCTTGACTTTTAAAAATGGTTCTTCTTCAGAGGTTTTTACACCTCTCTCTTTTGTGATTATTTGAGGAATTCTGTCAATCCCTTCTTTCCAGAGTGTAAATAAGTTAATGAACATTTCGTTTCTTAATGCTCTTATCTGTTCGTAGCACTCTTCCTTGAAGTTTTCTAGCGTTTCCGCTAATTCTAGGTTTCTCATTTTTAAAACCTTCCTTTCTTTCTTTTTTACAACTGACTTTTCAGTTATGTTAATTATACCACAAATATCCTATTTTATCAAATATATGATGGATATAGTATGAGTTTTTTATGATGTATTTATGATAAAAAGAAAAAAGATTAGACCCTAGCAATGTCTAATCTTTTTTCTAAAAGTTAGCTTTATTTAAAGAGTAACTTTTTTATGGCTTTGTAAAATTGGTTCCCTTTTTTCTTATCATTTTTAATTGGAACATATCTTTTTAATTGCTCCTTTTCGTCCCGTGCTTTAATTTTTCCAAGTTCCTTTCCTCCATAGCCACTCATCTTCTTATCCTCCTTTAAAAAATTTAACATAAAGATACTTGTGTTTTTCATCTCTCTTTATATCACATTTTGTTTTTTTTTCAATAGTTGTCATTTCTTCATGGCTATTTATTTCTTGGTTAAAATCCATTTGACAATTTCCTTTTTAATGACAGTATATTCTTCTTTTTCAAATTGCATATTTGCAATGCAATATCTTTTATTCGCTATATGAGAACAAAATATACATTCATATAGATTATTACAATCTTGTATGAAATAGGAATTACTAATTTTACTAGAACAAATGACATTATAACTATTTGTGCAACTAGCTGAGTCAGCAATTCTCAATCCAAAACTAGATGTTCCACTTCTTTGGCATGCTATGATATTTTCAGATTCATTACATCCATCTGAAAATATGACATTTTTACATTTTCGACAATCTGTAGAACGAAAAACATTTTCTGAAGTATACATGGGATCACTTTGAGACACATTGATACAATCATATGTCCTTTGAGTTGTTGTATAATTGGTTAATTTCCAAATCTCTAAAATTTCTTTTAGATTTTTAACATTTCGTTTTGGTATCATCCACCCCCTTTTTTCGTCAAATTTTCTCATATTTTCCTGTGTAATATATTTAGCTGAACTAACTGCAGATGCCCAAGTTTCTTCTCCTGTCACACTATCAATTACTCTTTGTGGTAGTCTGACATCAAACGCAAACTCAGATAATATTTCTTCTAATGTATACGGACTTGTTTGCCCAAATATTGCCATAAACGTTTTATTAATCACTTCCATCACTTCTTTAGTATCCAAGCTGTTCCCTCCTTTTTCTTGAAGGGGATTGAGAAATCATTATATCTTTTAGACTAATGTTATCATCAACTGAAAATGAACTATTTGCTTCTTCTTTATGTTTATCGTCAACACCCTTCTTTTTTTCTTCGAAATCAAATTTATTTGTTAATATTTGATTCATGGCTTTTTGTGGTATGGGAATAAAATCTAATGTTCTTGCTTGAAAAGCTGGATATACTTTACCTTGTTTTGTAATTCTTACAATACATTCTCTGTTTCTTAGTTCTGTTAAAATTTTCATTCTAGTAATAAATGTATTCTTTACAGCAACATCCATTCTTATATTCCCATCTAAAATTCTAGCATCCTCTCTTGATACTCTAAATATATAATAGTTCATCATGTTTGAAAAAATTGCTTTTTGAAGTGGTTCACTAATTTGATTAAAGTATTGTTGTGCTAGTACCAATGACAAATTGTATTTTCTACTTTCTGCCAAAAATCTACTTAATATTGGATTTTCCAATAATGCAACTTCATCAATAATAAAGATAATATGTTCATCATATGTATAATTTTGAATTAGTTGTAAAATTTGTTGCATGGTAAATCCTGCAATTGTTTTGGTTGCTTTCATTCCTAATTTACTTTGATTTAAAGATATAATTGTTAAAAAATTCTCTTCTAAAATATCTTTTAAATCTCTTTCTGTTCCTTTGCTTTTTAGTCCTGGTAATAATTCCATTTCATCAATAAATGATAAAATTGGCGAAAAAGCTTCTTGATAAGATTCTGTTTTTAACTTATTAAAATCCACAGAAAAGAAATCAACTGTACTTTCTAGTAAATCATCTGCTTTTAATAATTCATTTTTATATTCTATCTCTGTTAATAACTTCTTCAAATTTTTGAAATCCATTTTATTTAACTTTGTTAGTAAATAAATGCTATGCCTTAAAACTCTCTCCAATTTAGAATTATATTGATCAGCCATTAATGTTTGGAATAATGATAATATCAATTCTGTTGTAACAATTAAATCGTTTGAAGCCCTCATAAATAAATTAAAACTATTTTTTGTTTTCTCAAAATCTAATACTTTTGTATCTTCTAGTCCACCTATGTCATTTTTAATTTCTGCATGAGGATCGATTACCACAATTTTATATTTTCTTCTATATTCTTCATTTTTGGATAAATTATCTACCATTGTACTAATTAACTTTGATTTTCCTGTTCCACTTGCCCCTACAATAATAGAATGTTTGTCAAAATCATATTGGTTTAAGTGTAAATAATAATCTTCTATTAGATATGGAAAAGTATTTACTCTTAAAAATGCATTTTCTTGATTATCTTTTAAAATATGCATTGTTTTTTGTATATCCAAATATTTTGTAGCATCTTTTCTATAAAAAAAACGGTTATATTTAGAAAAATCTGCATGTAATAGTTGATATGATATACTAAATAGGGCTCTTCGTTTTGTTAGATAACGATATTTACTCTTGAAAAACAAGTATGTTCTATAGCAGTAACGTTTTTTAGTAATTGGAAGAATATCAATTTCTAGAAATTTTAATTTTTTACCTGTCTTAACCTCTACTTTATCATAAATATCTAATCCACTTTTTTCTTTGTTTGTCACAATATACCATCTATTCATAACTGCTTTTTCTTGGAAAAGTTTTTCTTCCTCTTCTTCTACTTTTTTTAATATAAATTCACTAAAATCTTGTATGATAGAAGGTAATTTCCTTGATGACTCTATAAAATATCGTATTGTATTATTTTCTATATATAAATACATTTTCCATCTTCTAAAATGTCCATTTAATTTTGATATAGCATATAAAAATTCAGACCATCTAGGTTCTTCAACAGTTTCCTGTGTTAAAAATACTTCTAATAAATATTTCATTTTACTATCACCAATTATATTATAACAATTTAAAACATAAAAAAACTGACTTTTTTAATACGAAATAAGTCAGTTTTTCTCATTTATTATTTATCATTTCATTTAATGCTACTTATATATTCATCTATTTGTTTCCCTTTCACAAATAGCCAATTCGATTGCTTTATGGCAATTTTCGATATGAACAATATTTAGATTTCCTGCAAATTCTCCATCAATTGTCCAATCGACATTTTTTTCTGTTGTCACTGTAATTTTATTTGCTTTAAAATACACAACATCTCGATTTAACATATAATTTTTATGTATAAAATCATTTAATAGACGAAAATATCCTGATATTTTTTTAGGCTTTCTAATAAAAATCGCTTCAAATTTCCCATCTGCTAAATCAATATCTTCTCTACGAAACCATTTAAAACCTGCTATAGATTGGGAATTACTAATTCCACCATAAATAAAGTCTCCTTCTAATTCTTCTTCATCAAATTGTATTTTTACTTTATAAGTGGGAATATGCATCAATTCTTTCATAGCTTTTAGATAATATGCTATTCTACCATATCTATTTTTTGCCTTTTGTGAGGTATTATATGAAACATCTGTAAGTACTCCAAAAGCTGTAACATAGCAAAAATATTTACCATTATTAAACTTTCCTACATCTAATATTTTTGCTTTTGATTGCAATAAATTTTTAGTTATCGAAATATCTTTTATTGGCATATCTAAACTTCTTGCTAAATCATTGGTTGTTCCCATAGGAATATATGCAACACTAACATCTTTTATATTCAATTCCATTAGGGCAGAAATCGTTTCATTAAGCGTTCCATCTCCTCCACAAACCAATATTAAATCTGTTTCTCTTATATTGTCTATTACAATGTTTTTTGCATTATATTCTTTTCTGGTAAGTTGAATATTCACTTGCATATTTTGTTCTTCTAGATTTTTTCTAATTTCATTTATATAATTTTTTATATTTCCTCTTCCAGATGTTGAATTTATAATTGTTAATACACGAATACTCAAAATTTTATTTCCTTCTTTCTCTGTAATTTACATAATTTTACCATATCTTTTTGAAATAGTAAAGGAAAAAATAAATCTGTCTCCAATTTCCAGTTATCTATTGCCACAATTCAGGCTTTTATTTTATCATTAACAGACTAAATGTCAGGATGATATATTATTTTTTGCATTTATCGACGAATGTGACACGAAATAGATATACAAATTCTTAGATTTTAATAAATGAGGAAGCGTGATATAGCGAGAGGCTCGTTTGTTTAAATCTTAGAATTTGTTATCTATGAAGCTAACCGAGGAGAAAATGCAAAAATAATATATCATCCTGACATAGTCTGAACTGTAACTATTGATTATTCTGTTCTTAATGCTTCTACTGGGTCTTTCTTACTTGCCATCTTTGCTGGAATTAAACCTGCAATAATGGTTAATATCATGCTAATTAGTATAAGAATAACTCCACCAACTATTGGAAGTGATATCGTAACACTAACACCTGTGACAGCATAAATAATTTTTGTAATTGGTATATTTAATAATATCGTTACACCAATTCCTAGTAATCCTGCAATAAATCCTACAATAAAGGTTTCTGCATTAAATACCCTTGATATATCTTTTTTAGATGCTCCAATTGCTCTTAAAATTCCAATTTCCTTTGTTCTTTCTAATACAGATATATACGTAATAATTCCTATCATGATGGAAGATACGATTAGCGAAATAGCTACAAATGCAATTAAGACATAACTAATTGTATCAATAATTTGACTAACTGACTTCATCATAATACCAATTAAATCTGTATAATTAATGACATTTTCTTCTTTTCCCCCATCTCTTTGTTTTTGATTATAATTATCAATTTCTTTTGTTATGACATCTTTTGCATCAAAGTTTTTTGGATAAATGCTAATAGAAGATGGTTTATCAAGATTAACAGCCCCTAATAATTCCAAATTTCCATCATAACTGGCATTGGCATTATTACTATAAGTTTCCATAATTTGTGCTACTTCTTCTGTACTTAGCATTGCTAATTTTGCTTTTTGTTCATCACTTAATTGACTATAATCAAATGTTTTAGAAGCTTCATCAGGAAATACTAATCCTGTAAATACATTGATATCTGGATTATCTTTTTGTTCTTTTACAATTTCTGTCTCATTGGTTTTATTGATAACATATTCTTTTAATTCTTTTGTATATCCAATTCCACCACTCATTCCTGTTGCTACACTTTGTTCATTTTGTTTAATAATCCCTACAATATTTATGTTTTCACAGTTATTAAGAAGTTCTTTCATATATGCTTCATCTTCGCTTTTATCTATCCATAATCCATTTTCTTTTTCATAATAATCGGAATTCAATACTAATTTGAAAGATAAATTTAATAATTCATCATACGTATACGTTGTTGCTTCTGATTCTTCCACAGTTTCTCCGTTTTGCACTTTATTCCATTTTTCTTCTAACTCATTTTGGTCTTTTAATCCTAAGGAATATAAAGTATAATCACTAATTTCATGATTATCATTTACAATCAAAACGACTTCATTATAATTTGTAGGCCAGCTTCCTGCTACTAAATCATATTGAGAATGTAATAATTCTTCATTGTCTAACATTTCTTCCCAGACATCTGTATTTGACATGCTTGTCATACTAGAACCAAACATAGAACTCATAGAAGAATTTTCTCTGGCATTTAACATCTCTTCCATACCAAGAGCATTCATAACTGTACTTGGATTTACTTGAACAACTCCATTAGAAGTATCTTCTTTATATAAATTTATATTTAAATGATAATTATATTGTACACTACTTGCATTTTCCTTTATCATAGTATTTTCGTTTTCAATATAATTTTTTAATGCTTCTAAATTATTATTTGATACTTTACTAGATAGTGTAGATATCATATCATTCATGATATCTCTAGAATAGATTTTCCCCTCTTCATGTGCTTCTGTATTTTCTTCGACTTCTCCCATGAACCCTTCCATCATACTAGATATGTCTACGGTTGATTCATCAATAGTAATAGGATAAGAAGATAAGGTATCTTCCTCTACTCGATTAATATAGTTTTGTACACCATTTGAAATCGATAAGATTAAGGCTATACCAATAATTCCTATACTTCCTGCAAATGATGTTAATAATGTTCTTCCTTTTTTAGTCATTAAATTGTTTAAACTAAGTCTTAAAGCTGTAAAAAATTTCATGGAAGTTCTACCATCTTTTGCTTTTGCATCTTTTTCCTTTTTTCTATCTTCTTCTGTAAATGGTTTTGAATCATCTGTTATCATTCCATCTAAAATTTTTACAATTCTAGTAGAATATGTTTCTGCTAATTCTGGATTATGCGTTACCATGACAATTAACTTGTCTTTTGAGATTTCTTTTAAAATCTCCATAATTTGGACACTTGTTTTTGTGTCTAATGCACCTGTTGGTTCATCTGCCAAAATAATATCTGGGTTATTTACTAAAGCTCTTGCAATCGCAACTCTTTGCATTTGCCCACCTGATAATTGATTTGGCTTTTTGTGAATTTGTTCTTTTAAGCCTACATCCTCTAGTGCTTTTATGGCTCTTTCTTTTCTTTCTTCTCTTGATACTCCTGATATGGTAAGGGCTAATTCTACATTTGAAAGAACTGTTTGATGTGGGATTAAATGATAGTTTTGGAAAACAAATCCAACAGAATAATTCCTATATGCATCCCAATCTTTATCCTTAAATTTCTTAGTTGATTTTCCATTAATGACTAAATCACCTGAAGTATATCTATCTAATCCCCCAATAATATTTAATAAAGTCGTTTTTCCACAGCCACTTTGACCTAAGATAGATACAAACTCACTTTTTCGAAATTCAATACTTATGCCTTTTAAAGCTTGCACAGTTGAATCTCCTGAAATATAATCTTTTGTGATATTTTTTAATTCTAACATATTCTAATTTTATCTCCTTTAAATAATAAAGAACAATAGTGAAATTTTGGACATTGTCTATATTTATGACATTTCAAAGCCCGCGTCATTGTTCGGCACCAAATTTTACGCAAGTAAAATTTGTGTGCAACAAGTGCTATTATAGGAAATTTTTAATTTCTCTATAATAACTAACTAGTCATGTATAGTTTTAACATGACTAGTTAATATATTCAATATTTTTCACATAAAATTTACAAATAACTTTCATTTGCTGTTTCTTCAAAATCTATATACATTTCTGTATATTTTGCTTCTACATTTATCTTTACACTTCCTGTCCCAATTGTACTTCGTGAATCTGACTGTTCTTTTCCTTCTAAATAGGTATTTCCAAATTGTTTTCTTTGAAATATTTGATAATCTTCTAATGTTCCTGCTAATGTTATATTTGTATTAGCATGTTCCAAATCCATTTCTGCTTTTCCTGTTATTTTCATATGAATATCTTCTGTTCCTGATTCAGAATCTAATTTTAATGTTTTTACTTCGCTTTTATATATATTCAATTTTCCATATTCATTATGCATTTCTAATCTATCTGCTAGAAGTTCGTCTATTTTACAAATCGTACCATGAGTATCTAATTTTAAATTTGTTGCTTGTAATCTTTCAATATCTGCTGATTCAGAATTCATTTCTATATCAACAGTGTTAAATGTTTGTTCCTCTGGAATATACATAGTTAATGCATTGTTTACTGTATAGAAATTTGAAAATATTTTATCATCACTAATTTTTAGCGTATTCCCAATTTGTTTGATTACTATTTTATCTGGTATATTTGTTCCTTCAACTTTTAATGTTTGACCCCTTTTTATAACTAATTCTATATTATCTAAGTCAATTTCTAAATTTGTAATACCTGTATATTCTTGTGCTATATCTTTTACATTCGGTTCTTCTATATTTTCTACTATTTCTGTTACAGATTGCTTTGAATTTTTTACAAACCCATTTGCTATTCCTAAAAGTACTAATATAATAGTTATAGAAAGATAGATTCCAAACGCAATAGCAGCATATTTAATAAATTTTTGAAATCCTGTCATTTAATATCTACACCTCCAAACATACAAAAACTATCTACATAAATGGTTGGTAATTTTTCATCATATTTTCTACCAGTTTTATTTGAAGTTGCTCCAAAAATTGGAATTGATTTTACTTTTATATTTACATTTTCTGGGACAATCATTTCTATTCCACCAAATACAGCACATGTTTTTATCAATTTATCCTCATTGATAATGGCATTTCTTAAATCTAAATCAACACTTCCAAATACAGCTGTTAAATTTGCCCCATGAAATTCTTGTTGATTAAAGTCTTCTTTTATTTCTCCAAAAGTCGCACAATATTGTTGTAAATGTTCTCCTTTTTCTTTTAATTCTTTACTTTTTTTCTCCATTTTTCTATCAATTTTGTCTTTGAATATAAGATTAATTCCAATTAGAATGAATAATACTGGAATCGTTAATTTCCAAATTAAATCAAAGTCTAAAATATTTCTACAAGCTAATAATAATAAAATACCAATGATTAGCCACACAGCACTCCAAAATTTGTTTTCTCTTGCGATTAATTCTATGGCACTTGGAATAATAATCAGTAATGTCCACCATCCTTCAAAAAATATATTAATGTTTGTAATTTCTAAAGCATTTAAGGTAAGAATGATACCAATGACAACTAATACAATTCCCCATAATGTGTTTCCTAATTTTCTCATAATAACCTCCATTCGAGCCTTTTAGCTCTAATTTATTTTTCAGCATACTACTGTTTTCTATATTTTATCTTATTCTCATTTTTTTTGCAATAGGATAAATCTCGCTTCACAAGAACTTTTCTATCCTTTTTCTAATTCAATAAAAAAGAGATTTCTTTTAGAATGTTTTTTCTAATCTATCTCTTTTTTCATATTTACTATATAAAAGAATTTTCTACTTTTGGAACAGCATAATATTTATCATTTACACTATGTATCTTTTTTTGTACCATTATTTTTAATTCTTCATGGTTTATATTGCTACCTGCTGGGATTACTAAATCAAAAATTAGATTAACTCTATCGCCACCATCTGTCATTCTGAAATCATGTATAGAATACTCTGCATTAATATCTTTTACAATTTCTTCTGTCTTTTTTCTCATTTCATTAATCTCTTCATCATCTGTTACAATTGGGTCCATATGAATCGTTGTAATACAATTAAATTCTTCATAAATATCTTGTTCCATTTGGTCTATCACATCATGTGCTTTACAAATATCACAATTGGCAGGAACTTCTGCATGAAAAGATACTATTTTTCTTCCTGGGCCATAATCATGTACCATGATATCATGAATACCTGAAATTATTTCATATTGTTTCGTAAATTCCTCCAATTTTTCTACAAATTCTGTATCTGGTTTCATTCCTAGCAATAAATCAATCGTCTCTTTTAATGCTTTAAAGCCTGTAAATAAGATAAATATTGCAACTAAAATACTAGCATATCCATCAATAGAAATTCCAAATATCTTAGCAACAATAGCAGATAGTAAAACTACAAAAGTAGATATAGAATCAGAAATACTATCATATGCATTTCCTCTAATTGCTGCTGAATCTATTGTTTTTGCAATTTTATGATAAAATAGAAACAACCATAATTTGGTTAAAACAGCCATCACTAAAATTGCAATTGTTATATTACCAATATCTGGTAGTGTTGGATGTATGATTTTATCGAAAGAACTTTTAAATAATTCTACACCTACTAATACAATCAAAACATCTACAATAAATGCTGTAATATATTCCATTCTACCATGTCCCCATGGATGGTCTTTATCTATCTTTTTTTGCGAAACTTTGAACCCAATCATGGTAACAATAGATGAACCAGCATCTGTTACATTGTTTAATGCATCTGAAATGATAGAAATTGAGTTTGCAAATATTCCAATGATTAATTTTACTGCTGATAATAAGATATTTACAATAATTCCTGTTATACTGGAAAGCATTCCATATTTTGCTCTTGTTTCTGGCTTTTCTATATTCTTATCTTTTATAAATAATTTTATTAATAAGTTTGTCATATTTTCCCCTTCTTTTTTTATATTTCAAACGATATTGTTATACCATATTTTATGAAGTAAAACAAGCATATATTAATGTAAATTTAAATAAATTTATAGCTTGTCTCCACATACTTTCTTTTTGACTTTTTTAAATAATTCTTTCTCTTTTTTAGTAATCACCATTTCTTCAATTTTCCCATTATGACATACCTTTAAAATGATTTTTCCTTTTCCAATTATAGGATGTCTCAAAATTCTAATTCCTGAATTATCACAAGGTACTTTAGATATAGCTATATATGAAAACTTCTCATCTTCATAAGGTAAGTCTGCATTTTTTAATAACCTATGTATTTTGGTCCTTTCTATTCGAACAGTAGCATGACACCAATCTTTGTTTGATAGTTGACATTCTTCTTGAAATGTACATGGTGCAATTATATTAAGTCCGTTTTGAATTGCTATTTTTTGCACTTCTTTAATATTTTTAAATCCCTCAGGTGTCCCTGGTTCTATAACCAACACAACATGATTTGAACTGTCTATTAGCTTATTTATGACATTCTCTCTGTTTTTTGAGGTGATTTCATTTAATATATAGCTTGCTACAACTAAATCTGCTTTTTCTTCTAATGTATCTTCTACCACATCTAGATATTTCCATAAAATATCTTTAAGTTTTTTATTTTGATACATGAGTTCTTTTCCTAATTCTTGCATAACCGCTTCTCTTTCAAGGCATTGAATTTCTTTTACATCTAATATTTCACTAATTGCCCAGGTCGCTGCCCCTGTTCCTGCACCTACATCTAGTACAGATTGTATGTTGCTATCTATTTGTTCTAAAGTATGTTTCAGAGCCATATATACTGCTCCATAGGTTGCTGACATTCTCATAATAGAATAGGCTAATGCTTCTAATTCTGTATTTAATAAGCTATCTCCTGTTCTTGCTTGATACATATATTTTTCACTTAGCTTGCTAGCATATAATTTTAGCTCTGGTATTTTTACACCACTTAATTTTTGTTCTATTGCACTTTCTAATAAATTTGGTATTCTCATATTAACTCCTAACATTTTAATAAGCAAATTATATCATAATATCTTTTTATTCTCAAAAAATATTTCTTATTTTTATAACTTGAAACTAACATTGTATTTATTTTAAATTAACAAATAAAGCTGTTCCTAAAATAATGAAAAACGCTTAACATGAATATCCCCCTATAATGGGTAACAAAAAGAAGAATCTTTTTATTATCCACCATAGGGGGACATTCCATCGAACTCTACTTTTTGTAGTATAGTTCAAATCCTCTATATATTAAATAAATTTATATTTTGGCATAAACTCCAATAATTTTGCTGTCTGAAGTATTTGATAATGTTTTTGGTCCGCCTGATATAACAATTCTGTCTCCAGCTTCTAATATTCCTTTTTGTTTAAGTTTTTCAATTCCTAATTCAACAACTTTATCAATATTTTCTTGTTTTTCTATATATATAGGTGTTACATTCCATACAATCGCTAATTGGTTAAAAGTTCTTCTATTATCTGTAATAGCTAAAATTGGACATCCTGCACCTAATCCTGCTAATTTTCTTGCAGAATCTCCTGAATTTGTATAACAAACAATTGCATCTGCTTCCATATTCATTGCAGTTACGCATGTTGAATATGCAATTTTTGTTTCAAAGTCTGATAAATCAATATTATCATTTTTTCTAAATCTTTTCCAATAGTCTATTTCTTTTTCTACTCTTTTAGAAATTTTTACCATTGTTTGTACACATTCTACTGGATATTTACCCATAGCACATTCTCCAGATAGCATGATTGCACTTGTTCTATCATATATTGCATTTGCCACATCACTTGCTTCTGCTCTTGTTGGTAATGGGTTATATGTCATAGATTCTAGCATTTGAGTAGCTGTAATAGCTGGTTTATTTGCTTTGTTTGATAATTTTATAAATTTCTTTTGCATAACAGGTGGTTCTGTGAAATCTGTTTCTGTTGCCATGTCTCCACGAGCAATCATTTGAACATCAGCATTTTCTACGATTTCCTCCATGTTTTCTAAACCTTCTACATTTTCTACCTTTGTGATTATTTTTATGTCTTTTCCACCATTTTCATCTAATACTTTTCTAACTTGGTCAATATCATCTTTATTTCTAGTGAAAGACATAGCAACATAATCATAATCATGTTCACAAGCTGTTTTTAAGTCATTGATATCTTTTTCTTTTAAAGCTGGTAAACGTACTGCTGTTCCTGGTAAATTGATTGTTTTTCTACTTCCTAATCCATTTCCATGTACTACTGTACATACAATGTCTTTATCAACAATTTCATCTACAACTAATTCAATTGCACCATCATCTATTAATACTTTAGCTCCTGGTTTTACATCTTTATATAATTCTTTATATGAAACAGATACTTTATCTTTATCTCCTACAATATCTTCATTTACTAATATAAATTTTTGTCCATCTTCTAATTTGATTTTTTCATTTTTACCTGTAACAAGCATTCCTGTTCTAATTTCTGGTCCTTGCATATCTAATAATAAAGCAACAGGAACATCCATCTCATTTCTTAGTCTAATAACTTCTTCTGTTTTTTCAGATTGCTCATCCCAACTTCCATGAGAATAATTAATTCTTGTAACATTTAGTCCTGCTTCGATTAACTCTTTTAATTTGTATTCACTTGCTGGTCCTATTGTTCCTACAATTTTTGTTTTTCTTAAAACTTCTTTCATTTCTTATTCCTCCCTTATTTCTTAAAACCAAAGCTTATTATATCATACTATAAGAATGGTTTTCAACATTTTTTAATTATTTTTTACATAAACTTGGAAAATTATACTTTTCTTTCATTTTCTTTTGGATTTTGGTTTTATATAATCTATCTCATGTAATTTACATCACTCTTAATTTATTGTCCTAATAGATTTTTACAATAGCATGTAACACTTTATCATCTTCACTTTTAATAACCACTATATTTTCTCCATTTTCTTTTGCATATTTACACTTTGTTGTTTCTCCTAATTTTATCTGATTTTTATATTGTATTCTTATATGATTAAAAGGTCTTTTCTTATATTCTTCTTCTGGCAAAGCTTCATATGCTAGATATAAATAATATAAATTATGCATATGTCCAATAACATCAATATCTCTTCTTCTAGCTGTATACGTCATTTCACTTATATATTCTTCTGGTTCTTTTATTTTCTCAATCTTCTTATCTTTAAATACGGCTTTACCTATTTCTGATTCATATCTATCGGAAATTTGTGGTTCTACTCTTGCTATTTTTTCTGTTTTACTGTCTACTAACAACCATTTTGAAGTAGCAATTGCACATAGATTGTTTTCTTCATCATATACTTCAAAGTCACGAAAAGCATAAAATTTTTCTATTCCTCTAGACCATGTATGGATATCTAGAACTTGTCCATATGTTGGTCTTTTTAATACTTCTAGCTCCCAATCTAATAATAACCAATTCAAGTGTGTTTCTTCTGTTGTATTAATTCCAATTCCTACACTATCAGAATGATATGCCGCAATATCTTCTAAGTATTCTAAAATAGCGATATTGCTGACTTCTTCTTTTGCCCACACATCTTTTAGTCCTATTTTAAATGTTTCCTTGTATATCATGTTTTCCTCCTATTGAACTTTTGGGGACATGCCAAAATGGACATTTTTTGTCCAAAAGGGACACGCCTCACTTATTTTTTATTTGTTATATACCATTCATTTCTCTAATAAAGATTGAAGGGGGTTCCTTCAATCTTTATTTTCTAATATCCTGGCTTTTCTAATAGTTTAAACATATTTTTTTTGTATTCTTCTACACCTGGTTGATTAAACGGATTAACGCCTAATATATTTCCAGACATTGCACACGCTTTTTCAAAGAAATAAATTAATTCTCCTATCGTTTCTTCATCTAGTTTTTCTAATTCTATTACAATATTGGGAACATCTCCTGATACATGTGCTTTTATGGTTCCTTCCATTGCTTTTTTATTGACATAGTCTAATCCTTTTCCAGCTAAATAATTTAAGCCATCTAGGTTGTCATCATCTGGATTGATAGTTATATCTGAATTTGGTGTTTTGATACTAATAACTGTCTCAAATAAATTTCTTCTTCCTTCTTGAATATATTGCCCCATAGAGTGTAAATCTGTTGTAAAATCAACTCCTGCTGGGAAGATTCCCATTTGATTTTTCCCTTCACTTTCACCATATAGTTGTTTCCACCATTCTGTAAAATAGTGCATTTTAGGTTCATAATTTACTAAGATTTCTGTATTTTTATATAACTTATATAACACATTTCTTACGACTGCATATTGATAACATTCATTATATTTTACATTTGGGTCATCATATCTGTCTTGTGCTATCTTAGCTCCCATCATTAATTTGTCAATATCAATTCCTGCTACGGCAATTGGTAATAATCCAACTGCTGTTAATACAGAATATCTACCACCAACATTATCTGGTACAACAAATTGTTCATATCCTTCATTTTCAGCTAATGTTTTTAATGCTCCTTTTGCTTTATCTGTTGTTGCATATATTCTACTTCTTGCTTCATCAATTCCATATTTATTTTCTAAGATTTCTCTAAAAATTCTAAATGCAACAGCTGGTTCTGTTGTTGTTCCAGATTTTGATATGACATTTACTGAAAAATCTTTATCTCCTATATATTCAATTAATTCATTAATATAATTTGGGCTTAAATTGTTTCCAACATATAGCACTTGTGGATATTTTCTTTGCTTATTTGGTAACATGTTATAAAATGAACTGGTTAATGCTTCAATAACTGCTCTTGCTCCTAAGTAAGAACCACCGATTCCAATAACGACTAATATGTCAGATTCTTTTTTGATTTTTTTTGCTGCTTTTTTTATTCTTGCAAATTCTTCTTTGTCATAGTTTGTTGGTAATTCTAACCATCCCACAAAATCTTTTTCATCATTTGCTCTTCTATGCAAATCTTTGTGTATATTTTCTACCTGCTCTTTGTATGTTAAAATTGTTTTTTGCGTAACGCCTGTATGTTTTAGGTTTAAACTAATATTTGCCATATCTTTCCCTCTTTTCTTTCTATTATATGGTTATTATATCCAACTTGCCATAATATTTCAAGGTGTTCCGATAAAAAAACAAGTTATATCCTATATTTTCTGCTTCTAAAATTAAAAAAGGGAAAAATGAGTCCGTCCCCAAATTCCCTTTTTATTTCATAATCTCATCCATAATTTTTGCCAAATATTTCATACTGGTTAAACATTGTTCTAATGTATTTCCTGTTGCTCCAACTTCTATAATATTGGCATATTTTCCTGTGTGCTGATTATATCTAGATGTTGTTAGCATAATTGGCTTAAATAATCCTGGATATAATTCTTCTGCTTTTTCTTGCACTTTAACAGCAAATTTTAGATTTTGATTCCAGTTTGGATGCCATAGTCCTCCTGCATTTGTTCCGATAACAAACATAATTTGTGCTGCTATCTCTTCTCCAATTTTGACAGTTGGTGCATAATCACTTCTACTTCCTATAGCATCTCTATGTAAATCAATAATTATATCTGATGGGTTTGTTTGTAGTAAACCTTCTACTGTTTTTAAAGAGCTTGTATAAGAACCATTATATGATGGATAATCATGATAACTTGTATCATGTATAACATTGTAGCCATATTGCTGTAATTGATTGGTTAATTCTGTTCCTACTCTTGTCACTGTAAAATTTAAATCTGTTGTTCTAAAATTCCCAGTTGGTGTATAAGGGTATAATTCACTTGATGTATAGCTTTCACAACTATGTGTATGAAATATCATAATATTTTTGTTTTCAATGGTAATATCTGGTGTTAACATGTCTTGTGTTAATTCATACTCTGTTTGATTTCTGATTTTTACTTTTCCATATTGTGTGTTGTAATTTTCTGTTATGGGATTATTGGTTACGACTTCTGTTGTAACATCCGTTTCTGCCAATTCTATATTTTGTTCTTCTTCTGTATTTTTTGTTTCTTCTGCTATTTCCATATGTTGAATTTCCTCTATAGAACTAATTTGTGTTTCTAACATAGATTTTAATATATCATTTTCACTTAATTTTTCTTTTCCTTTTTCTTCACTATGATTAATAGATGCTACAACAGGAAGTGTAGCATCTAAACAGGATAATAAACTATGACTAGATAATTGGTTGGTTACATTTTCTACTTTTTGTGTCACCTGCTTTGTATTTTCCTTAGTTCCTGAGAAATAGCCAGTGATACTAAATATCAATAAAACAAGTACAAATATGCATACAATATATTTTACGATATCCTTTAATCTCAATACTGTAACATTAAACATATACTTTTCTCCTTTGTCCAAATTCCTATATATATGTATATGCGAAAATTTAAAAAATATTATTATTTTTTCATTATTATCTCAAAACATTAGCAAATTGATTTTGATAATTAAGAAACTTCTTTTATAGGTTTAAAAAATATATCGAAATATTTAAATATGTTGCAAAAAGTAACCATAATACATATGGGATTACTAAAATGCCTGATAGTTTATTTTGTTTATAAAATTGATATGTCATAATAATAACCAATACATCTAATATGATAATCCATAAAACAGATAATAATCTAAGCCTAAATACAAAAAATATGATTGTCCATAGATAGTTAAACATGAGTTGTATATAATACAGTTGTTTTGTTTCTTTTGGTATGTCTCCTTTTTCTTTTAAAAGTGTATAAGATATTCCAATTAACAAATAAATAATTGTCCATACAATTGAAAAAACAATTCCTGGTGGTGATACTGTTGGTTTTATTAAGTCGTTATACTCTATGGAACTAGATGTGAAAATTCCTACTATACTTCCAATGATTAATGGCAATACTGCATGAAATATCTTTTTTATATTTTGGTTGCTTTTTATATAAGATCCCTCCCTTCTTAATAAAAGGTATTTTCAAAATACAAAATTTATGATATGCTGTTAGATAAATTTCGTACTAATAATCTTTGTATATAAAAAATGAAGGATTCTACTATGATGCAATTACGGAGATTAACAAAAACAATTAAAAAGTAATTGTATTTTTTCAGTGTGAACAGGAAAAATCCAAAAACTATATTGACTTTATATAATGGATTAGGACCCTCAGAGTTACTTACATCCTCTTAGGGTCCTTTCTTTTAGAAAAAAGATTTAAGAAAAAAGAAATTTTTCTAACGAATCTTCAAGATCAGTTATCTGATCCATTAATTGGTCAGGTATCGTACTATATTCTCTCCTGCTGTCATAGATTTCACAATTAATTAGGGTATATAAAATAGCAATTGCAATTGTGATATCTCTTGTTGAGTTCAACTTTACATACGGAGGATAGATTTCGGCATACATTGATGCATCTTCCATTTCTGCTCTTTTTAAGTCTATCGCAGACAGAGTATGGCGGAGACTACCTAACGGAATATAATTTTTCTGCTCTTCATCGGTCGTTTTCTCCGCATCCTCAAGAAAATTTTTCAAATCCCTTTCCAACCGTGCTTTCTGCTTCTCGATTTCCTTTAATTGCTTTTTTCTTTTTTTCTTCATTTTTAGGCTCCTTTCAAATTCAAATCCAACCAGTTACTTTGATTAGGTTTTTACCAATCTTTCTGATTATACTATAAATTTACATGATTTGCAAGAATATATATGATATTAAAGTTCAACCTTTCAATAATGTTAGTGCTGGTAAGTATATATAAATGATTTCATTACGAATGTGATTGGAAAAGTTTTAGAAAATGTTAATTCATTTTATGGAAAATGTTCGCGCCTGTCGTGAAAGGGTGCCATAAAATGAATTTACAATTTCTTGAACTTTGTATTGAGCCGAGTAATAAATCATTTATATATACTTACCAGCACTAACATTATTGAAAGGTTGAACAGTAACTTATGATACAATCATAACATGCAAAATTACACATGCAAAATTACGTTTCCTTTATCAATACATTTTCGTTCCCAATAATCCATCTAAAAACCTCTAATATATCTTCTGTCACATACATTTGACCACAAGATTTCTTTTCCTCAGCTACTTGAACAAAAACAGGCATATTATTTTTATCACCATTAAAATATTTAATCGCACCTCTTAATTTTCTCTTTTCTTCTTCGTTTACGTCTGTAATATTTAAAACCAACACCTTATGTTTTTGTTCTCCAAAATCTTTAATATCATTAGCAACAATTTTTGTAGCATCATCTTCACGAATACTTAATCTTCCTTCTACTAATACAATATTTTCTTCTGTTAGGCTTGAACCTGCTTTTATATATGCATTTTCAAATACAATAATTTCTGCTTGTCCATATAAATCTTCAATCGTGACAAATGCCATAATCTTATTATTTTTCGTATATTTCTTCTTGATAGAAGTAATAATTCCTGCATATTTTACATGGTCCCCATCAGAAAATTTAGGTTTTTCTAGATTCATTTCTACTCCATCATATTGCATAGATGAATTTTGTTCATCTATTTCCTTCATTTGCAATGTATTGATATTGGCTTGTTTTTCTATTTGGTCTCTTAATTTTTCTAATGGATGACCAGATATATAAATCCCTAACATTTCTTTTTCAATAGATAATAAATCTTTTTCTGACATTTCTTCATGTTCTTCAAACACATATTTCTTTTCATTTAGTTCTTGTTTTTCTTCCTCTGAACCTAAATCAAACATCGATACTTGTCCTGAAAAACCTTTCTTTTTACTGCTTTGAATGGTATCTACAATATTTTCAAAAGATGCAAGTAATGTACTTCTCGTTTGTTCAAAATGATCAAATACACCTGCTTTTATTAAACTTTCAATACATTTCTTATTAACTGCATCATCTGCTATTCTCTCGCAAAAATCTGTGAAACCTTTATACTCTCCATGCTCATTTCTTTCTCGAACAATATTATCAACTGGTACAGTTCCTACATTTTTAATACTTCCTAGTCCAAATCGAATTTTTCCATCTTCAACCGTAAATTTTGTACTACTTTTATTAATTTCTGGTTTTAAAATTTCGATTCCTAAGTTTTTACATTCATCAATATATTGTGGAATTTTATCTAAGTTTCCTAAAAAGCTATTTAAGGTTGCTGCCATAAATTCTGCTGGATAATATGCTTTTAAGTATGCTGTTCTATATGCCACAACTGCATAACAAGCAGCATGTGATTTGTTAAATGCATATTTTGCAAATTCTGCCATTTCATCAAAAATTTTATTGGCTGATTCTGCATCAATTCCATTTCTCACACAACCTGGAACAATAACATTTCCATTTTCATCTACTTGTCCATTAATAAAGACTTCTCTTTCTTTTGCCATGACATCTAATTTTTTCTTACCCATGGCTCTTCTTACTAAGTCAGCTCTCCCTAAAGAATATCCTGCCAAACTTTGTACAATTTGCATAACTTGTTCTTGATATACCATACAGCCATATGTTACATTTAAGATTGGCTCTAAGCTTGGATGGGTATATTCATTATGTCCTGGGTGTTGTTTTCCTTTTATGTATCTTGGGATTTGATCCATTGGTCCTGGTCTATATAGAGAAACACCTGCTATCAAGTCCTCTAAACAGTCTGGTTTCAATTCCTTCATGAAGTTTGTCATCCCTTGTGACTCAAATTGAAAAATACCAGAAGATTTTCCTTCTTGCCATAATTTGTACACTTTAGGGTCTGCCATTTCTTGGTCAAATTCTACCTCTATTCCTCTATCCTTTTTTACCAATTCAATTGTATCTTGAATAACGGTTAATGTTCTTAATCCTAAGAAGTCCATTTTTAATAATCCTAATTCTTCCAAGGTTGTCATGATAAACTGTGTAGAAATTTGATTATCTCTTACATATAAAGGTACATAGGTATCTACTGGGTCTTTGGTAATAACAATTCCACATGCATGAGTAGATGCCTGTCTTGGCATTCCTTCTAACCCCATAGCAATATCTAACAAGTTTTTTACCTGTGTATCATTTTCATATTTCTCTCGTAATTCTATATTTTGCTCTAAGGCTTTTTTTATGGTTATATGTAATTCATTTGGTACCATTTTTGCCAAGGTGTCTGCTTCTGCATAAGGAACATCTAATACCCTTGCTACATCTCGAATAACCATTCTGGCAGACATGGTTCCAAAGGTAATAATCTGTGAAACATGGTCATGCCCATATTTTTCAGATACATAATCAATCACTTCTTGTCTATGTGCATCACTAAAGTCCACATCAAAATCAGGCATACTAATTCTTTCTGGGTTTAAAAATCTTTCAAACAGTAAGTCATATTTCATTGGGTCAATATCCGTTATTTCAATCGCATATGCAATAATCGAACCTGCACCTGACCCTCTTCCTGGCCCCACAGATATGTTATGGGTTTTCGCATAATGAATAAAATCCCACACAATTAAAAAATAGTCTACATATCCCATTTTTTTGATAACACCCATTTCATAGTCTGCTCTATCTAATATTTCTTTACTTGGATTTTCTCCATATCTCTTTTTAATTCCATCATCACAAAGTTTTTTGAAATAATCATAATGCGTTGGGTATTCTGGTGGTACATCATAGTTAGGTAATATGGTATGTCCGAATTCAAACTCTACATTGCATTTGTCTGCAATTTTTACAGTATTTTCTATGGCATCTGGAAATGCATTAAAATATTCTGCCATTTCTTCTGAAGATTTGACATATAACTCATCTGTATCAAATCTCATTCTATCAGGATCACTCATTCGTTTTCCTGTTTGAATACATAATAATACTTCATGGTTATAGGCATCTTCTCTTTTTAAGTAATGGGCATCATTTGTGGCTACTAATGGAATATCTAATTTTCTTGCTAGTTTTACTAATTTTTGGTTGGCTAATACTTGTTCTTTTATTCCATTATTTTGAATTTCTATATAATAGTCTTCTCCAAAAATATTTTTATGCCATAATGCCACTTCTTCTGCTTTTTCTTCTTGCCCATTTAGTAGCGCTTGATTAACAGCTCCTGCTAAACATGCACTTAAACAAATTAAACCTTCATGATATTTCTCTAGTACTTCTAAATCAATACGTGGTTTATAATAATACCCATCCACAAACCCAATAGAAACCAATTTACTTAAGTTTTTATACCCTTCATTATTCTTGGCTAACAAAATTAAATGGTAATAATGGTTATCTATATTGGGTTCTTTATCAAATCTGCTTCTAGGTGCTACATATACTTCACATCCTATAATTGGTTTGATTCCCTCTTTTTTACAAGCTTTATAAAAGTCAATTGCACCATACATAACTCCATGGTCTGTTAATGCTATTGCCTTCATTCCCAATTCTTTTGCTCTTACTGGTAAGTCTTTTATTCTGTTTGCTCCATCTAATAAACTAAATTCACTGTGTATATGCAAATGCACAAAATCTGACATGTTTCTTCCTCTTTTCGTAACTGTTTTGTTTCTTTTTTCGTATAGGAAACACTATGAAACTTTAAGTTACACTACGCAAAGTAAAAATAAATATTTCATATTTTATTTTCAAAAGAAAATTGACTTCTATTTAATCATATCCTATACTTTTATCAATATTTCATTTTCTTTTGCATTATATCATAATTTTTCTACAGGTTACAATACAAAATACACATATCTTAAATTATTACTGTCTATTTCTCGATTTTCCTTCCAACCACTGCAAATCTACCATCTTCTACATAATAGGAACAAGTAGATAAGGTAATTAGTTGATTTCCATAGGTTGCTGTTGCATCTATGGGATATAATGAAGCATTTTTTGCATTTTTTATAAACTGGTTATATTCTTCTTCTGACTCACTATTGATAAAATAATAATAACGAAATACATTTTTCTCCGACTTATAATATACTCTTGATTTAAAAACAGAAATAATTTCATATTCTGCATCTTCCTCTGGTGTCGTAAAACGAATTGTAGGATGTTCTAGATAAAAACTTTCTTTTTCATATTTTAATAACTCTTGAAACATCATGCCATTTCCTAAATTATGTCCATACATTAATAAATTATTACTTGGTATGTTCCAGTTATAATCTGCATTTAAAAAAATAGACCCATTTTTACTTTTTTCCTTTTTATAATTATGTGTCATATAATAATGATTATCTGTACCTTGTAATACAGGATAATTTATATTTGTATTTTCAATTTCTAGCCAACCTACTATATCCTGATTTTCTTCTCTTAATCCATTTACTTTTAACATTCTTTCTGTTTCTTGTTTTAATTCTTCTGTTGGCAATATTTCTTCTTCATCTTCTAATTCATTTTGTACAACTTCTTTTGTTGCTTTCTCATCATATATTTCTGTTGCATTTAATAAATCGCTTTGCTTTTTCGCTTCTTGCCTGATTAGAAAAAAATTTATTATATACATAAGGGATAAAATAATGAATATGGTAAACAATAAATAGATAATAGTATGCATTTTTTTTGCTTTTGTTTTTTTCTTCATAATAACTCCTTATCTCATAATATATGGATAAAATAAGGATAGACACTTTGCCTATCCTTTCATGTTTTTCTTTTTCATAGATATCACAACTGTTGATGAGAATATGATTACTAATACTGCTAATCCTAAATAGTTTTCCACACCTGTTTTTGGTGTTTCATCTTTTTCATTTACTTCTGGTACAGTTGCTTCTACTGTAGAAATTTTTGCATAAATTGTCGTATCTGCATTTAATGGGTTATTAAAATCAAATTCTGTTGTGTAATTTGCATCTGTATAGAATCCATCTATTTTCTCATTATCTTCTAGTACAATATGAGATTTCACTAAATCAGCTGTAATCATTGTTCCTTCATTTGCTGTAAATCTGATTTCTTCTTCACTTACAATCACTGTTACAATAACTTTTTTCTCATCTGCATTTACTGTTACTTTATCTGGTACAGCCGATTCGGCAATCACATTGTTATATTGATCTGTTAAGACAATACTATCTTCTGTTATCGCTACTTTATTCGTTGTATTTGGTGTGTTTGTAACTGTAAATTCTGTTAAACTATCATTTTCAGCAACTCTTACTACGTTTTCTGTTGAATCTGATGTTAAGACACCATTCATTGTTAATGTTGGATTGTTTGTTGCAGCGGCACCTTTTCCAAGTTCAATACCATTATTGGCACCTGTTCCGTTATATCCTAGATGTAAATCGATAACTTCGATATTACCACCATTGGCAAGAACACCACCATATTTAAAGCCTGTAATGGAAACATTATTTAAGATAACTGTTGCTCCATCATATGATTGTACACCATATTTTGGACCATTTTGTAAATTGATATTTTTTAATGTTAATTTACCAGCAGAAAATTGTGCTGTAAACATTGTTTGATTTCCTGATGTAGATGTCCAATCACTAGAACCTGTGATTGTATATCCATTACCATCAATTGTAATTTGTTTTTGAATAACAATTGGTGCTGTTACTGTTATATTATTTTGTAAAGTAATGGTTTCTCCATCACCTACACTTGATATGGCACTAAGTAAAGAAGCTTCATCTGTAACAGGTGTTGCAGCTTTTGTACAATTCGGTATAAATAACATAACAGCAAGAATTGCTATAAAAAATATAATGAATTTTATTGTTTTATTCATTTTTTCACCTCCATTAAAAGTATTTTTTCCTGTTTTTCTTTTAATTATTTACAAATCTTCTAATTAAAATTTTCCAATTTTTTATTTTAAATTTTAATTATACAAATGCAT
The DNA here is from genome assembly GCA_944390535.1 of uncultured Clostridia bacterium. Classification (GTDB taxonomy): domain Bacteria; phylum Bacillota; class Clostridia; order TANB77; family CAG-508; genus CAG-269. The sequence continues at coordinate 89,051 of CALXQV010000040.1, forward strand.
ATATAACAAAAAGCTGTGTAAAATTAAGAATCTAACTTTACACAGTTTTTTATGCTATAAATTTTTCTAGATATTTTATGAAATAATAAAGGCAAGAACTTTAAATTCCTGCCTATCTATATTAATAATTTTCAGCTTTTATTTCAAAGAATGCTTTTGGATGGCTACATACTGGACAAATTTCTGGAGCTGATTTTCCAATAACGATATGTCCACAATTTCTACATTTCCAAATTCTATCTCCATCACGGCTAAATACTAATCCACCTTCTACATTTTCAATTAATTTTTTGTATCTTTCTTCATGTTCTTTTTCAATTTTTCCTACTTCTT
>CALXQV010000041.1 GCA_944390535.1 uncultured Clostridia bacterium
ACTATGCCAGAGAACAGAGGATGTGGAGGATTCGGATTTGGTGATGATTGTTGCTGGATTATAATCCTTATATTATTAATATGCTGTTGTTGTGGAGGTAACAGAGGAGGATGTTGCTAATCCTTTAGTTACACACAAAAAGAGGAGTGAAAAAACTCCTCTTTAAACAGTGTTTAAAACTAAAAAGGGAAAAATGAGTCCGTCCCCAAAATCCCTCAAAATCTCCCAAAATTACTTAAATTCTATTTCTTATTTTCAGGATATTTCATATTGTCGCCATAACGTTTTACCTTTTGCGTTGTGGTTTTTTCAAATTCTTTATCTCTAATAATAAATCCCTTAATATGTTTGTAATTTGGTAATTTACTATTTACACTAGATACCACATCAGAAATAATTTTCTTAATTTCTTCTTTTGTAGGAACAGTGCCTTTAAGATATTCAGAAATTGCTTCTAAATTTGGATATATTTGTGCTTTTACATATGTTTCATCATCATCTTGTTCTTGGATACCTTGAACCAAAGCTTCGGAAATCAGAGGATGATCATTTAAATAATATTCTACTTCCTCAGGATAAATATTTTTACCGTTTTTTGTAACAATCACACTTTTACATCTACCAGTAATATATAAATAGCCATTTTCATCAATTTTTCCTAAATCACCTGTATGGAACCAACCATCTTTAATAACATTTGCAGTAGCTTCAGGATTGTTATAATATCCTAACATAACATTAGGACCTTTAACGATAATTTCACCAATGCCATCCTGATTAGGAGAGTCAATCTTGTATTCTACATTAGGAATAGGAAGTCCTGCAGCATCATCTTTTTGAAAAAAATCGGTATTTCCAGCAACCAAAGGTGAACATTCTGTTAAACCATATCCTTGCAAAGTATTAAGATGTAATTTTCTAAAATCAGATAAAATGACAGGATTTGCAGCAGCAGCACCAACAATAAATACACGTAATCTTCCACCAAGTGTGTTTTTTACTTTTGTTTTTACGATTTTTTTCATAAAGAAAGGTAATGTATCAAAAGGATTTTCATCTTGATTTTCTTTTCTATATTTTTGAGGTAAAGATTTATTCATATTTCTTACAATTGTTTTATGCAATTTTTCTAACAATAATGGTACACACAAAATAACAGAAGGATGAAATTCAGCCATATTTTTGGCAATATATCGTAAACCTTCGCAATGGGCAATGCTTGCACCACTATAAATTGGTAGTAAAAAGCCTAATGTACATTCATACGTATGATGTAAAGGAAGGACTGAGAAAAATAAGTCACTTCTTTTTACTTTTACAATTCCATAAGTAGAAAGGATATTAGAACAGATATTTCTTTGTGATAAGCAAACGCCTTTCGCATTTCCAGTTGTACCAGAAGTAAACAACAAAATACGTAACTCATCAGGATTAACTTGAATATCATCAAATTCATGAAATCCATTTAAATAGCTGTCTTTTCCAATTACTTTGAGATTATCAAAAAATACAATGTCTTTTGTTTTAGAGTCGATTTTATCAAAAGAAACTAGTAAAGTTTCTTTATTTTGCACTTTGTCAAAGTTTTCTTTTACAGATGTCAAATTTTTTAAATCTCCTAAAAGACATACGGTTTCTGAAACATTCATAAAATTGATGACATCATCACAATGTAATTCTTTGTCAATAGGAACAACAACGCCAACAATAGAAGCTGCCATATAAGAGACGCACCATTTATAACTATTTTTTCCAATAACAGCGATTCGTTTGTTTAAAAAACCACGTTTTAGTAAATCGGTTCCTAAATAGATAACATCATTTTTAAATTCTTCATAAGTAATAGAAATAATATTTCCATTGTTATCTTTTAATTTAAAAGCAGTTCTAGATTTGAATGTTTCAGCAGAATTATATAGCATATCTTTAAAATTAGTAACTTCTGCTGTTTTATGATATTTTAATTTTAATTGTTCAGCAATGGGTAAATTGTTTTTCATTTTGATCCTCCTTGTTTGATTATCCTTGTTAATATAGTTTTACTAAAAGTTCAAATATAAACGATACAGATTAATTATATCGATAAAAAGTATAATTAGTAGTTTGTTTTTTTGTTAAATTCCCATCAAATATGGACATATCTTCAGAAGAAAGTGGAATATCAATAGACACGGTTGTTTTAAATTCTTCATCTAAGTTATTGGTAATATAAATATCGAAAGAAACTGTACAAGCAATATCTTCTAAAGAAATATTGCATTTTTGCAATAAAGAACCATCATATGTAATCGGTGATGAAACATCTGTAATTGTATAATCAGACTTTATATTAGAGTTAACATAGCTAAAAGTTAAAGGATTTGCCAGATTATTATATAAAGTAGGGGTACTTAAATCTGCTTCATCAGCAGAAGAAACCGTAAACTCAAAAGAATTTGTAATCTGATTTTCTTCTGTTACTGTACTTTTTGCAAAATCATGAATACTTTTAAAATATAGTCTAGGTGTTCCTAATTTTGGAATATTTGAAAATTGCACATTTTCAATACGGACTTTTTTTAATGTGTTTTCTAGGGTATCTTCTTCAGATATATGTTTGATAAACAAAGCAATATCTGTATATTGATATAGATTTTGTATAGTAAAGTTGTTTGCTGTATTGGTTTTATAGCCAGCATCAGCACTACTAAATAAAGTGATAGAATCTATGGTAAAAATCATAGATTGGTTTTTGCTAGCAAAACGCAACATATCTTCTTCAAAAGTTTTCTTTAATACATATTTTTGGAAAACCAGATAAGTTAGCAATATAACAACAAAAATCAATATAAAAGTTATCACAGTTAAAAAGATTTTAACCTTTTTTATATTTTTACTATTTTTCATAAATTCCTCCTTAGTAAACATCTATATCATAGTATAAAAATAGGAGAAAATCAATAGCAAAAAGAAATAGAAATTTTCCAAATTTTTAAATTGACAAAAATAGACGTAAAAGGTAAAATGATGATAGGTGATTATATGAAAACAAAAGAAAATAAGGAGAAAAAAGCAAAAATAACCATTAAAAATATAATATATTTTTTAGTCTTTATAGTATTTATGTTATATTCCATTCTTTTTTATAATCTGTATTTCTCAAAAAAAGTATATGCGACAGAAGAAACAGCTAATCAAGATATAGAAAACATCAACATTAGCCAAGCAGAGAAAATAAATATAGAAGAAATCATTTTGCAAAATACCAATCATGGGCAAAAAGAAGAATACGAAGTAAAAGAAGAAGTTTTAGAATATATTACAAAATATAGAACCAATACAAGTATTCCTAAAGGAGTGGTGCAAGTAGTACAAGAAGGAAGGCAAGGAACACAAGAAATAACCATAAAAAAGACATATCAAAATGAAGAAATTATAAAAGAAGAGCAAGTAAATCAAAAGATTATTACAGCTTCTGTTAATAAAATTGTAGAAATTGGAGGAGGTTCAGGAACTAGTACTTATACACCAAAGGTAGGAGATACACTATATGTTACTTCTGACAGATTATCTGTTATGGTAGAACCAAATGAAAATTCACAAAAAGTAGCTACATTATCAAAAAATGATGAATTAAAATTAAAAGAAATACATGGTTCATGGTATCGAATAGAAAGTGGTACAGCAAGAGGATATGTAAAAGCAGAATGTACAATTTATCTTAACCCAAATGCATCAAATGAAAAAACAAGTAATGAAAGTAGTACAAGTACAAAAAACGCAAGTCAATTAAAAAGTACAGTAAGCTTTAACATGGTATTAAATAAACCAAGTGGCTTATCATTAGAACAATTTAAAAAAGTCTTAACAGATAATAAGGATAAAAACAATATATTGTCTAGTAATGCAGAATATTTTTACTACATAGAAAAGCAATACAATATTAATGGCGTATTTGTAGCTGCTGTAGCAATTCATGAAAGTGCGTGGGGAACATCTAAAATTGCTTTAGAAAAAAAGAATCTATTTGGATATGGTGCTTATGATTCTAATCCATATAATAGTGCATATCATTTTTCTAATTATTCAGAAAGCATAGATTTATTAGCCAGAGTATTTGTGAAATATTATTTAAATCCAAAAGGGACAAGTATATATGGAGGGGAAGTAGCAACTGGTTCATATTATAACGGGGCAACCTTAACAGGGGTGAATACGAAATATGCAACTGATAAAAATTGGGCAAACCGTGTGTATTCCTATATGCAATATTTGTACAATAAATTATAAAAAATTCTTGCTATTTTTCTAAAGTTATTGTATGATATATAAGTATAAGAAAAAATAGGGAAAATTTTGCCAAAAATAAAGAAGAAAGGGGCAACGAATAGATGAAAAAAGCAATAATCATTGTTACAATATTTGTAATTGTTTTTGGAATATTTATTTGCACAAATACAGTTCGTGCAGCTGAACAAACAATAGATGAGCAAACAGAAAGCAAATTAGTTGAAATAAAAGATGATGCAGCGAATTCTTTAAAAGACTATCAAGAAAAATATGGTTCAGATGTTTATGGTCTTGTAGCTTATATATTAAATATTATTAGAATTTATAGTATCCCATTTTGCTTTTTAGGAATTGCGATTGCAGCTATCCACAGATATGTACTAGGTATTAGAAAGCTAGATACGCTAGAAAAAGGTCTTGGACTACTTGTGACTTTTGTAACAATATTAATTATATGCCAGATATTACCACTTGCATTTGCAGTGTTTGTAAAATTTGGAAGGGGGTAACAAATGAAAGTTTTATTTGCTGTAAGTAATGAGGAAATTTCACAGGCGATTATAAAAAAATATCAAAAAGAATATAAAGAAATTATTTCCCATAAAAATGTATATTACTTTAATGCAATATTAAAAGAGATACAAAAAGATAAATCATATGATAGAATTGTTATTAGTGAAGATTTAGAGGCTTTTTCACATACACAATATGATCAAATCGATAAATTTATATTTGATAAATTAGATAGTATTAGTGATGAAGCTTCTAATATGAGCGGAAATGATATACCAATCATTTTAATTTGTTTAGACAGAAGAACAAAATCAGAGCAAATGTTGGTAAAATTGTTTGGTATTGGAATTTATAATGCAATACTTGGAAATGACAGAAGTGTTGATGAAGTTTGCCGATTGCTTCATAGACCAAGAGTGAAAAAAGAAGCAAAAGCATACTATAAAATTGATTCTGAAGAAGTAACCTATCAATCTGAAAATGAAAATGATGTTAGTGAGATGGAAATACAAAATATTTTAGCACATTATAAGAGTTTAGGAAAAGATGAAGATAGATACATTGATAGCTTCAACAATATTGCAGCACAATATAATGATACACAATTAAGAATTATCACCAAATTCTTACCATTAAATGTAAGAGCAGTATTAGAAGAAAGATCACCTAAATATCAGAAAATCATGTCATTTAACAATAGAGTATCTAACAATTTGAGGGAGAATAAGAAAGAAACAACAGGAACAAGTGAAAAATTATTAAAATCAAAAGATAAAGCTATTACAATGACAAAACCAGTAGTGATACCTTCTTCTGTCAATATGACAGGTGTAAGAAAGATGTCTAAACCTAAAACAGTATCACAAGTACAACAAACATTACACCAAGGAACGCAACAGCCATCTGTACATAAAATGGCGCAACAACCAATAAAACCAGTAACAACTGCAAAACCACAAGAAGATGCATCAGATGTTTTAGAAAGTATAGTAGAAACATCAACACCATCTTCAATATCAACTATGCAGGTGGAATCTCAACAACCAGTAAAAAGAGGAAGGGGAAGACCAAGGAAAAATCCACTTCCAGTTGAAACTGCACAAGAACAACAACCAGTAAAAAGAGGAAGAGGAAGACCAAGGAAAAATCCACTTCCAGAAGAAAAAGAAACAATTTTGCCTGGATTTGATGAAACAATAGAAGAAACTATATTACCTGGATTTAATGATGTTGAGATGGAAGAAAATACTACTATATTACCAGGTTTTGAAGATACAACTGATATGAATGATACTGTGTTACCAGGCTTTGAAGAAAACAATGATGAAACAGTCTTACCAGGATTTGAAGAAGAGGATAATTCTGCTGAGGATACAGATAGCGAAGAAGATGGCATGATGTTACCAGGTTTTGAAGAAGTAGATGCGATCCCAGAAATAGAAAAGACTAGTGATATAAAGGTATCATCTGACAATTTTCAAACCATAAATCCAAATACATTTAATCATCAATATGAACAAACTTATCATAATACATATGATGAATATGTTCCTTCAAATACAAAAGATATGACAAGAACAAATAATAATTATGTACAAACAATTGATATCTCATCACTTTTAACATCTGACAAAAAGATTGTAACATTTGTTGGAACCAGTAAAAATGGTACATCATTTATTGTAAATAATGTAGCAGAATTATTATCTTCAATGGGGATTAATGTAGCTATCTTAGATACAACAACAAATAGAAATTCATATTATATTTATACCAAAAATGAAGAAGCTTTAAGAAACATTGCAGCTAATAGTATTACGCAATTGTCAGAAGGAATCGCTAATGGAATACAAGTTAATAAGAATTTAACTGTATTTACTTCTTTACCAGATGAACAAGATTCTATTAGTAGAGTAGATGAAATCCTAGAAACATTAGTAAAAAATTATTCTCTAATATTAATTGATTGTGATTTTAATACACCAGTAGGATATTTTAAACAATCATTAGAAACCTATTTAGTACAATCTTTGGACATACTTACGATACAACCACTTACAGCTTTTTTAAGAGAGTTAAAGGCAAAAAATATATTAGAAGAAAACAAATTAAAGATTATATTAAATAAATTTGTAAAGATTAGAGGAATTAACGAAAAGACAATCATTGGTGGAATGGCTTTTTATAATGATCCGACTATGTCATTTATGACAGAATTATTTGATAGAAGTCTAATTAAATATATTACGATACCATTTGAAGAAGAAATATATGTAAAATATTTAGAAGGAATTATTAATTGTGATATTAATCTAAAAGGATATTCAAAAACATTTATGCAAGTATTAAAGGCTTTGGGAAATATGATTTATCCATTAGTTTCAGGAAAGGGAGCATATAGACCACCAGCAGTAGGAGGAACTAATCAGTCAAGTGTTTTTTCTCCGAGCATGAATGATACATTAAACCAAATGAAAAGAAATTTTTAAATAGGAGGAATGAATCGTGATAATAGGAGTTGCTGTAGTATTAGTAATTATTGTCATTATACTAGTTGTCTATAATATAAAAATCAGCCAAAAAATTCAAAAATTTAAGAACATTAATCAAAAAATTACGAATCTACAAGTTGTTCAAGATTTTATGAATGCGATAGGTGAGACATCTTCAGTTGATGAAAAAATAAAGAAAATAAACAACATATTAATTGAAAAATATGAAATCAAATATTCAACAATTGTTGTTTTTAATGGTGCAGAATATGAAATAAAAGCATCTAATGTTGATCAAAGACACTGGGATTCACTAAAATCTTTACAAGATGTAGATATGTTTAAAGATAGTATACAAACAGCTACTCCAAAATATGTTACTGTAAATAATGATAGTGAAAGACTTCCTTATCAAAAGATGGAATTTGGAAGAGCAAAGTCAGCGATATTCTTCCCATTATATATAGACAATGTCTATATAGGATATTGGATACTAGAAAGTGGTACACCACATGATTTTGACAATGTAGATATAACAATTTTAGAAGTTATTAAAGACAATATTGTATCTGTATTAAAAACAGTTGTCCATCAAAAAACACTAGAATCAATTGTAAGAACAGATTTATTTACAGGTCTATATTCAGAGGAATACTTATATGGGGAAGGAAAGAAAATTATAGACCAGTATACCATATCAACTATTTGTATGTTCAAGATTATTAATATAGAAGAAATTAATAGAAACTATTGTAGAGAATTAGGAAATCAAGTCATAAAAGAAATTAGTAGATATGTTCAAGATAATATTTCACAAGAGTATGTGTTTGTTAGATATATGGGACCAAAATTTGTTATTGCATTTTCTGGAGTAGATGCAGAAGGTGTTGCTTCATTTATCAATGATATAAAAGACCATATTGAGCAAATGAGAATTTCTTTACCAGAAGATGTAACAGAATATACGATAGAACAAGACGAAAATGAAAATATAGATATGTCAAAACAAGTAGCAATACCAAGGATAAATGTTGCACTATCCTCATATTACAAAGGAACAGGGCTAGAAGAAGTGCTAAAAAAATTAGAAGAATATTTAGATCATGCAGATAATCAAGAAAGTGATATAACCAATATATAAAAAGACATTAGGAATGAATGTGTAAAAATGAAAAAGGAGGTACTTGTATGGAATTTGACAAAACAATGAACTTTAAAGTAGAAAGAGAGCAAAATGCAAAAAGCCAAGAAATTTTAAAGGAAGTTTATGGGGCATTAATGGAAAAAGGATATAATCCGATTAATCAAATTGTAGGATATATATTATCTGGAGACCCTACCTATATAACAAGTCATAATGATGCTAGAAATAAAATTAGAACCATAGAAAGAGATGAATTATTAGAAAAAATGGTAAAAAAATATATAGGATTAGAAGAGGACTAATATGAGAATATTAGGGATAGATTATGGAGAAGCAAGAGTAGGAATAGCTATAACAGATGAATTAAATATTACCGCTCAAGGCTTAGAAACGATTCAAAGAAACCATTCAGATAAAATTGTACTAAGAAGATTAGATGAAATTTTAGAAATATATAAAGTGGATACGATTGTTGTAGGATTACCACTAAATATGGATGGAACGATGTCAGAAAGAGCAGAAATTACAGAAAAGTTTGTCCACAAATTAAAATGTAAGTATAACCAAATGAAAATTGAAGTAATTGATGAAAGATTGACTACTGTAGCTGCACATAAAACGATGAATTTTTTAGATGTCAATAAGCATAAAAAAAAGAATATTGTTGATACTATATCTGCTGTGTATATTTTAGAAACATATTTGAATAAATTAAAAAATACATTGAAAAATTCATTTTAATCATGTATTATATGTAATATATAATAAAATAAATAATTGAAAGGAGAAATTTATGAACGATAACGAAATGTATGAAGGAGAAGATTTAGATAATGTTGTTATATTAAATGACGAAGAAGGAAATGAGGTAAAATTTGAATTCTTAGATTTAGTAGAATTAGATGATGAAGAATATGTTGTTTTATTACCAATAGCAGAAGAAGGCGAGGAAGAAGAAGGAGAAGTTGTTATCTTAAAAGTAGAAGATACAGATGAAGAATCAGAAGAAGAATCTTATGTAAGTGTTGATGATGAAGATACACTTAATAAAGTATTTGAAATTTTTAAAGAAAAATTTAAAGAGGATTTTGATTTTGTAGATTAACAAGAAATACGAATGTGGAAATAAGGGAGGAATAACAAATGAGAAATTTTTCTACATGGTTATTGGCTTGCTTCATGGTGATGTATTGGGTATTTAGAATTATTGTTGCCTTAATGGCACAATTACATCAAGAGTTTTTTATCACACCATTAAATGAAACAATGGAAATTGTTTTACTATTTGTTGTACTAGTATGTTTGGTATTAGTGGTAAAAAGAAAAATTGTAGGAGCACTAATTTATTTATTAGGTTATGGAATGTATTTTGGCTCTGAAGTAGCAACAAAATTAACAACAATAATTGAGGATACCTCATCATTAGGATTAAATGAGTATACTGCATTAATTATTTCTTTAATAGGAATTATTATTCCAGTAGCTGTATTATTAGATTTATTAGCAGATAAAAATAGAAAAGCACACCCTAAAGATAAAAAGACAGATTGGTTTTATAAAAATGAACAATATGATAGACAGTTAGATGAAAGAGCAGATAAAAATAATTATAGAACTATGTAATATTAGGGACATTTGAGAATTGGTCTCAGATGTCTTTTTTATTGAATAAGAAACTTTGATAATAATAGAAGGTGGAAAATGAAAAGCGTTATATTAATTCATGGTTATAATGGAATACCAAAAATATACGAATATTTTGAAAAAAACTTAAAAAAAAATTACAATGTAATTATTCCGAACTTTCCAACGAAAACAGATATTAGCATTAGTGCGTATTTTGAGGTTTTTGATAATTATAAAGATTATTTTAGTAATGATTGCATTGTTGTTGCACATTCAATAGGAAATGAAATGTTTATTAAATATATTTGCGAAAATAATTTGAAGATAGGATTATATATTAGTTTGGCTGGTTTTGGTAGACCGTTTGTAGTTAATGGAAGAGAAGACTTGAACAATGTAGTTGCACCTATTATAATTACAGAAGAAGAGCAAATTAAGTGTAGAAAATTAATTAAAGAATCTTATTCTATATATAGTAATAATGACCATATTGTACCATTAGAAAATTTAAAAGAATTTTCTAAATTAATAGGTGCAAAGTCAATTTTAATAGAAGGAATAGGACATATGGGGAAAAAAAGTGGATTAGAATCATTACCTCAAGTAATAGATATTATTAATGGAAGTGAAAATAAAGTGTAAAGTTACATAAAAGTATGTATCTGCAGTGTGAAAAATATACCAACAAAATTTTTAAAAATATTTGCTATTCAAACGGGAAAACAATAAATAAATGATAAAATGAGATAGGAGATGATAAAAATTGTCAAAAGAAAATCAAATAGAGAAGATAGAAAATAATGAATTGGTAGATATTGAAAATATTTATCAAGATATTAGAAATAAAATTGTAAATGCTAGACAGAAAATGTTAAAACATATTGATACGACAATGACTGAAGTATATTGGTATGTTGGAAAAATAACATATGAGTTATCAGACAATAGTACGAAAGCAAGTTATGGAAAAAAGGTTATTGAAGCATTATCCTCTAAATTGACAATTGAATTTGGCGGTGGATTTTCTCCTGTAAGCATTAGAAGAATGCGTAAGTTTTATGAATCATATCCAATATGGTCGACAGTGTCGACCGAATTGAGTTGGGCTCATTATCAAGAACTTATGCGAATAGATAGAAAAGAAGAAAGAGTTTTTTATGAAAAAGAAGCGATTAGGTCTTATCTAACGGAATTCTTACTTGAACTTGGCAGAGGATTTTCATTTGTTGCAAGCCAACAGAGGATAAAAATAGGTAGTGAATATTATTACCCAGACTTAATATTTTATAATAGACTTGCTAAATGTTTTGTTATAATTGACTTGAAAATTGGAAAGTTGACTCACCAAGATATAGGACAAATGCAAATGTATGTAAATTATTATAAAAAGACCCAAATGATAGATGGAGAAAATGAACCTATTGGAATATTATTATGTGCAGATAAAGATGATGCAGTTGTTGAAATGACTTTAGGAGATAGTGTTAAAAATGTATACGCTTCTAAATATTTAACTTATTTACCTACTAAAGAGGAACTAATCAAAATTATTAAAGATGAAAAAGAACTTTATGAATTAGCAAATGAAACAAAGGTAGGTGATAATAATGAGTAATAATGAAAAGAAAGAGTTTTCCAAAACGCACATTAACTGGTATCCTGGACATATGGTAAAAACAAAACGACAAATCATAGAAGATGTAAAATTAGTAGATATTATCATAGAATTATTAGATGCACGTATCCCTGTATCTAGCCAAAATCCAGACATAGCAGAAATCACAAAAAACAAAAAGAAAATCATTGTACTAAATAAATGTGACCTAGCAGATGAAAGACAAAATAAAAAATGGGTGGAATATTTTAAAGAAAAAAATATAACAGCAGTTCTAACAGACGCAAATTCTGGAAAAGGAATAGAAGAATGTGTTAGAAAAATAGAAAAAATAATGGAAGAAGACTTAAAAGGACAAGCCCAAAAAGGAAGAATCGGAAGAAAAATAAAAGCAATGGTATTAGGAATTCCAAATGTAGGAAAATCTTCATTTATTAATCGAATTTCTAAAAAAACATCTGCTGGCGTGGGAAATAAGCCAGGTGTTACAAAACAAAAGCAATGGATTCGTATCAATGAAAAAATTGAGTTATTAGATACACCAGGTGTATTATGGCCTAAATTTGAAAGTGAAGAAGTAGCTTTACATCTTGCATTTACAGGTACAATAAAAGAAGATATTTTACAAAGAACAGAAATTGCATATTATTTGGTAAAATTTTTAATAGAAAATTATCCAAAACAATTATGTGAGAGATATAAATTAACAGAAGAATATATTCGTGAGCAATTAGAAAATCAAGAAAGGCCAGAAAATGAAAATATATATGAAATATTTTTAGAAATTGGAAAAAAGAGAGGATGCATCATTTCTGGTGGTAATATTGATGAAGAAAAAACAGCACGAATTTTATTAGATGAGTTTAAAAATGGAAAAGTTGGAAATATAACCATAGAAAAAGTCAAATAGGAAAATATATCAGATAAAAAGAAAATATAAAAAAGGAAGAAATTAAAATGGAAGAATTCTTAAAAATTGATAGAACACAACAAGAAGTAGAATTGATGTCACCACTTACTTGGGCATATATTGGAGATGCTGTGTATGAGCTATATGTGAGAAATAAACTAATTAATGAAACAAATTTGAAGCCACATAAATTGCATATAGAAGCTATTCAATATGTAAAAGCAAAAAGCCAGGCAGAGAGGTTAAATAAAATATACGAAACATTAACAGACAATGAAAAAGATATTGTGAGGAGAGGAAGAAACACACAAAATCATCATTTGCCTAAAAATTCAAATGTGCAAGAATATATGTATGCAACTGCTTTTGAAGCATTAATAGGATATTTATACTTAACAAAACAATATTTGAGAATAAAAGAAATACTAGAAAAAAATTAATAAAATATAAAAAAAGAAAGAAAAGTCTTGGAGATATCTAAGACTTTTTAATATACTAAAAAAAAAATTGTGTATCATTATAGCTATAACATATAAGTAATTTGAAATGATAAAGATTTTACTTATATCATTTCTAAATATACAAAATAGAAAAAATTCCTAGATTTCAATACTCTAAGAAGATACATTTCCTTTAAATGTATTGCTATTAAAGCTTTTCACCTTTTTATTACCAAAAGATATTTTTTCTATTTTTAAAATAATTTACCTATATTTTTCCAATCTTTTTTATTTATTTTTATTGACTTCACTATATTTTATTGTTAAAATTTAGTTATATAAAATGTTCTTAGAGTATTGAAATCTAAGTAAAAAAACAGGAAATAACAAACTACAACATATTGAATTAATACATAAAAACAGATATAATAAAAATAGGACAAAAGAAAGTAAAAAACAAAAAACAATAGAAAAGGAAGAGGGAAAAATGAAAGAAGAAAAGGGAAAAAGAATAATAAAAGAAAACAAAGGAATTACCTTAATAGCATTAGTAATTACAGTAATAGTGATATTGATATTAGTAGG
>CALXQV010000042.1 GCA_944390535.1 uncultured Clostridia bacterium
ACTATAATGCATGACCAAAAAGTATATATGAGAACAACAGATGATGTGGATTTGGAACTAGATGGAGTAGGAGATGACAATATAGAAGACGAATTAGAAGATGCCAGATTTACATCAGGCAAAGAAACTATCAATGGTGTAGAATATGATTATGAAGAAATGTTTGAAGACGGAGAATATAGTAGATTCTATTATAATCCGTCTACTAAATTATGGGAATATTGGAGAATCGGAGACAATCAACTACTAAAAATAGAAGAATATCGAAATGAAGAAGATGAAAATTTATTTAAAATACCAGAAGGATATGAAGAAGTAACCATGCCATAAAAACAAGGTAAATTTTTTTATGGCATAGGAAACTATATGAAACTTTAAAGTTTTGTAACATAAAGTAAAAGCATCCGGCTCATTAACTTATATTTTTTCATAAAACTCTCAAGGTTCAAGGAGTAATCCGGCAGCGGAAGGCTGTTCGAGATTTTATTTCAAAATATAAGTTAATGAGCCGGATATTTTCAAAAGAAAAATCATCAAATAAATGAAAATAAAAAATGTTAGGGAGAAAAAATGAAAAAGAAAATCATTATTGTATCAATTATAATAATTGCTGTCATATTAGTAGCGGGAATTTACTTAAGTACAAATATTGCGATAAATAATAGAAAAGTTTTGAAAAACGTAGAAGGAGAATATTCTAGTATCAAAATCACTGATTTTGATACTGCCAAACAATCTATTGATACGGAGAGCATAAAAAATCAGTTACATATAACATCAATTGAAAATGAATTGCAAGAGGACAAGAGTAGTACAATAAGTGATGTGCTAAATACATATAAATTTAAACAGATATATAATGGTATTGAAGTGTATCAAAAGGGAATTATTGTATATACAGATAAAGATGGAAATGCCCAAGGAATCATAGAAGATTTGCAAGACATCAAAGATTTAAATGTTACTCCTAAAAAGACAATTGAAGATATAGATAAAATAATAACAAAGAAATATGGACAAGAAGAAATAAAAGAAAAAAAACTAATTATATATCCAAATGAAAATACAAACACTTTGGCATACAAGTATGTAGTGGGTGAATTTGATGAAGTAGTAATAATAGATGCCAATAGTGGCAAAATTATATCAAATGGGTTACAGATATATCAAATAGAAGAGAAAGATTTACAGCCATTCTTAAAAAATGGTGTATATGAATTAACAGACGAAAATAGAAGTCTGGTACTAGCTAAAACATCAGAACCAAATTTAAAAACAGGAAGAACAAAATACGAAAATTATGTAATTGAGCAGGGCACAACGCTAAAATTAGAAGAAGAAAAAGCAGTAGAAGGAATGATAACTTTACAAAAATGCTATGACTATTATAAAGATAAATTCTCTTATTATTCATTAAATGGAGATTATAACAATCAAGTAGAATTAACCATAATTCCAAATGTAGAATCATATGATTTTGGAAAAGGAAGTAAAGATAATAATTTTGAAGATAATGCTTGTTTTATAGTGCCACAACATATTCTTTTAGGAAGTAATCATTTATATAATGCAAATGTAGAAGTCTTAGGACATGAATATACTCATGGAGTATTTGCTTATAGATTAGGAATTACTGAAAATGATGAATATTCATTTGAAACAAAGGCATTAAATGAAGCATATGCTGATATAATGGGAATGTGCATAGAAGCCTATTATAATAATACAAATACAATAGATGGAATTATAAGTTCAGTTGACACAAGAAATATAAAAGATTCAAGTCTTACTTATTCCTATTTAAAACTAAATAGTTTCACACAATTTAAGGACGAACATAAATATAGTACTATAATATCCAAGGCAGCATATTTGATGAGTGAAAACATGCCACTAGAACAGTTTGAAAAGTTATGGTTTAATTCAATGGAACTCTTGCCTAAAAATGCGACTTTTGCTGATTGTGAATATGCTGTAATAAGAGTGGCAGAAATGATGGATTTGGGAGAAGAAACTATAAATGGTATTAAAAAGGCATTTTTAAGTGTTGGAATGCCTGAGTATGAAGAAATATTAGGAATCACATTAGATGTAACGGATGTATTAGATGATTTTCCAGAAATTAATAAGGAAAATGACATCTATATGGATGTATTAAACGGAGAAAAAGAATTTATAGATGAATACGATATTGTGATGAAAATAGATGATTATTTAAGTTCTTTAGGATTGGAAAATCAAAGTATAGAATATACAATTTTAGATATGGATCAAGATGAAGATGAAGAAATGGTAGTTCTTTTTGGAGGAGAATATTATTTAATTTTTAATTATGAAGAGGAGAATGATACTGTATATGCTTTCCAAGATGTGCTTAGAGGAATTTTAGGATTAAAAACAAATGGGCTTTATGTAGGTTCTGGTGGAGCCGCAAGTAGTGGACTAATGAGAAGTACATTTCAAAGAAATGAAAGAACACAGGAGACACTAGCTGAAAGAGATTTTAATGTATTTAAAATTGGAGATAAAGCAGTAAGCGAGGAAGAATATAACCAGTATATGGAAAGTGAATATCAGTCAAAAGAAGATGTAAAATGGACTACTTTTCAAGCAGGAGACGAATTAGATGGAAATGTGTATATATACATATATCCTAATTTAGGAATGGAAGTAGATGGTTCAAAAGAAATATTATATTTCGAAAAAGGAATAGTTACACTTCGAGAACAATATCTTGGCACCAAAAAAACAGGTACATATTCTATACAAGATGGCAATGTAGTTGTTACATATACAAAAGAAATTCTATGGAATCAAGGATTGAATCAAGATGAAACAAAGGATATTTCTGAACAAGTTATTTATAAAATAGATTCTAATAATGTAGTAACAACCGAAGGAAATATTGAAAAAATATACATGAAAAACAATGGAAGATAATTTAAAGATAAAAATTG
>CALXQV010000043.1 GCA_944390535.1 uncultured Clostridia bacterium
ATTTTTTGTCAACTCTAAATGCTTGTAAATATACTCTTTTATTTGGTATTGTTTCTGTTTCCAATTCATCATTTTTATAACTAACTGTTATTTCTCCAATGACCTTTTCATCTTCCTCAATTACAAACACATCTATTTCCTTTTTTTCAAATTGTTCTAGTCTTTTCTTTTGATACTTAATCCACATATCTTCATTATCTGGAAATAATCTTTTTAATTTTTCGAATTCTTCTATTTTTATTTTTCTAAAATCCACTTAATTAATCTCCTTTATCTGTACTAATTTCTTTATACCAAAATCCTATTGAATCTATTGTTTTAAATCCTGAAGCATTATATACCTTCTTTCTCCAATCATAAAAATTATAAGAATTTATATAACATTTTTCTATTCTTATACCTTTTTATAAATTCTTACTAAATAATACTTGTTCTTCCTTATCTGCATATTTTTCATATACTTTGCAAGCTCTTATATTAATTTCCTCTGTTAATACGAAAAATTTATAATATTTCTTTTCATATCTGATATATTTCAAAACATATTCCATCAATTTAGTTCCAATACCTTTATTTTGGTATTTTGGAATAACATCAACAGAATGTATATAAAACATTGATTTTCCATCTGGTCTTAACATTCCATAACCATATAAAAATGCAACAATTTCATTTTTATAAATTCCTGCGAAGCAGTAATTATCACAATTAATAATGAATTTCTCCATATCTTTTTTTTGAATATCCTCACCATCTATCTTTATTATATCAGGTATAAGATTTATATTATCTTCATTTATTCTAATAAATTTAACATCTTTCATTTAAAATTTTTCTCCCTTTTTATATTATTTCTAGTTAGTATTCATTTTAAAAAATATATTTAATATTTATTAAATAGGCTTTACTATCATAACTTTTACCAATTAGTTTTACACTTTTAACTTCTTACTTAACTTTATTTTTGATTAATTCTACTATTTTCATTTTCTTCACCAATTATTTCTAATTTATTATTATTAAATTTGTAAGTATAAATATGAATATTTTTACCGTTATTTATACCTATTATATGCTTTTTATCATCCCATACTTTATATGTAAATGGTTCTTGAAAATGTTGTTTTAAAAAATTATATGCTTGTAAATATAAAGAATTATACATTTTACTCTCTTCTATATCTTCTATATTTTTCAACTTTTCATGATTTGTTAGTTTCTTTATTATCTGCCATCCTAAATAACTTTCTTCCATTTTGTATGGATAAAATCCCATATCTAAAACAACCTTAACATTAATTTCACAATTTTGTACTTTTTCTAGTCCAAATCTTTCTCTTTTATGAAACATTATTATATCTTGAAAACTAGTAAATTCAAGCACTATGGGGAACTTTTCAACTCTAGCAACGCACAAACTTCCACGTGTGTACTAAATGTATACATATTTATCATTATTTTTTCTTATAATCTCTTTCTAATATTTTTATCGACCTTTCTGTTGGCTCTAATCCATACTCATAGCTTTCCCTAAATATTCTAGGTAATTTCTTTAATCTAAAATTTAAATCTTCTAAATCACATTTATTTAAATCTAAACTTTCTATTCCTAACCAATTAGTATACATTTCATAATCTTCACCTTTTTTTATTTCAAAAGCTTTCTTAATATCTTCCAAGCCCATTGTGCCTCCGCAATTTTCTACTATTCCGAATCCATCTCCTTCTATTACTTTTGGTAAATCTTTTCCACTTATATTTTTATCTTCAAATATTTTTTCTAATATAATATTAAATCTCCAATTATCTCCAAAATCATACTGAAATTCCATTTTTTCATTTTCTTCATCTAATATATGTTTTAATTTAATATCTCTTGCATCCTTTAATTCTCTATACCTTTTATCTAATCTAGGAATACTATCATCATCTTCAAATATACAACCATATTGCCCAATTTTAAAGAACTCATCATTATCATAATCTTTCCTATATTTATTATAATGTTCTAAATGATTTGTAATATAATTATTCAACTCGTTTACTTCAAATAGATATAAATGACTACCCTGCATCTCAAACAGAGTCATTAATATATAAGCTAATTTTGCCATTGTTATATCATTCATAACTTGGAATCTTCTCCATATCTTTGGTTCATATTCTTGTAATTCTGCATACATTTGGTATATTGGTTTACTTGCCATAATCCCATCTCCTTCACATGAATGCATTTTATCATAAATTTTGATAAAAATAAAGTAATCTACATAATTTAATGCAAATTACTTCATTTCTAATTTTATTTAATTACCAACCCTAATTTTACAACAGGATTTTTTGTACTTAAGAAAACGCCTTTAATCTCAATGCTTTCTGGAATAACTTCTCCTTTATTTTTACCGTTCTTGAGTGTTACATCCGTGTGTACTGTACTTTTACTAATTCCAAATTTTTTTGCAGCTCCTCTTACCGTATCTTTTGAGTCTATAATATATTGTGCAAGTTCTGTTGCACGTTCTTCGATTGATATACCTTTCATCTATTCTAACTCCTTTTACTTGGAATACTTTTGTTTAATTGTATTCTTATATTTTACGAGTTAGAACTTTGATTTTTGCTCTGTAAGATTTCAATCTCTTTTTTTCAAATAAAAAATTACTCCCTATTGTTTTGGGAATAATCTTTTTTATTGTCTTCAATCGATTTTATAATAAAAGCTACTTTGTCAACACTCTAAAAAAATTACTCTTTTAGCAAAAATAGTTTTAACTATAATATTTAGATGTCTATACCTTGCAAACTACATTCATTATTTTAACAAAGTTTTTTCTTAATTCTTCATCTTTATTTCTTAATTTTTGTATATATTCTTTAAGATATTTCCTTAGCGCCTTATCCATAATAAATATGTCTACACTAATAAATTCTTTATTTTCTTCCTTCATAGTAGTAATTAAATTCCATGAATCACATGATAATCCACTCATATTTTCTGTTGAACCAGAATGTACTAAACCACATCTAATATCTTCATAAAACTTATCCGCTATTTTTTCTTTCTCTTCCTCTTTAAAGTCAAATAATAAATATTCTATCAAAAACTTTTTAAAACGTCTCGTTTGTTTATTAGATCCATATCTAAACTTAGCTAATGTGTCAATTAACGAACATTGTAATATCATAATAGGAAAACCATATTTAAGCATTTCATATCTGTCTTTGTTTTCCATAAGCTTATCTATTGCATATATTATTCTACTATTTATTCTATCTACGAAAATTTTTATTGCTTCTTCCCATATATCTTCTGTACTATCTAACTCAAATTTTAATTTCTGATAATCTTCATAAGTATAATTTTCTGATATATATGTTGCTACTGGTAAACGCATATCCTATTTCTCCTTCTATTTATTAGTTATATATTTTTGATTTTTTACTTTTAAGTTTATCTGATATTGCTTAATTTAACTTGTTTTTCTTAAAAATTTTCTTATATACATTAGCATTTTAGACCTAATTTTATAATTTCCTTTCTAAGCCATACACTATCTAATTTTAGTATTTCATTTTCAAACTTTTTATTAAATAGCTTTTCCATATTATTTTGCACCTCTAAGTCTTTTGCTAACAAATAACTTTTCCCTTCATTTAAACATATAACATTCATCATCCATTTTGTACCAAATTCATTTAATATCTTAAAAATAACTTGTTTATTTTCTAATATATTTTCTTTTTTCCATATTGTTAATTGTGAAAAAATTGGTGGTAATATAGAGTTTATAAATTCTATTTTTGTATCATTTTTTATTGCTAATTCCAAATCCTTGCTAATTTGCAACTGACATTCTTTAAAGTACTTTTCTGGGTAAGTTTTATCATTAATTATTGTTTCTAACTTCTTATAAGCTATTTTATCCCTTCCGAGTAGTTATTTTGGCTTTTAAGTTTAACGTATTGTCCAAAATTGCTGATATTAATAAAGTAGCCAATTCTTCAGAAATTTCATGAATTAAATTTTCTTTTTCATATAGTTCTACAATCATTGTGGCTACTGAACCTACAAACTCTATTTTTGATTTCTCTCCAAGCTTACTTTTCCAATATGTTTCATATCCCACATGATGATCTATTATTTCAATAATATTGTTTTCTTTTACAAACATATCAAAATAGTCTTTATTAGATACATCTATTATTATATATTTATCATTCTCTACTGGCTTATATTTATCTAATCTAACATTTAAATCTAATAAATAAGGTGTTATACTCCCATTTTGTTTTGCACTAGAAATAGCTTTTGCCTTAATACCTTTCAAATTTAATAATTTGGCATATGCTATACAGCCTGCATAAGCATCTATATCTAAATATTTGCTACCAGAGGTTACAACTATCACTCTTCTATATTCTCCTTTTCATCTTCTTCTAATCTTAGTAAACGATTATATTTGGCAATTCTATCTCCTCTTCTTGGTCCTCCTATTTTAATATAATTACTATTTAAAGCAACTGCTAAATCGCACATGAAAGTATCTTCTGTTTCAATAGATCTTTGAGATACACAGGTTATCATCTTTTCTTTTTTAGCTTTGATAAAAGTTTCAATTGTTCCTGTTAAAGTTCCTACTTGATTCATCTTTATTATGATACCATTTGCAAGTTCACTATTTACATATTTACCTTGTGTTGTAAATAAATCATCTCCTACGATATTAAGATTTTCATGTTCTAATTTGATTTTTTTCCAATATTCTTCATCATCAGAATCAAATGGGTCTTCTATATATGTAATATTGTATTTTCTGATATATTGATTTAATATATCTTTTAATCCTTCTGAATCCATATTCTTACCTTGGTATGTATAAATTGCATTTTTAAAAAAATGCTCTGCCGCAACATCTATTGCAATACTTACCTCTTTTTCATATTTTAATATTTTTATTATATCTGTAATCATTGCAAATTTTTCTTCTATAGTCATCTTTTCTACTATCATTCCACTTGATGCTCCATAAGTTTTTAGAATACCTTTCTTCTTTAATTCGCTTTCTATATATGCATAGATTTCCATTATTACTTCTACTGCTCTTGAAAAAGGGTGAATATTAACAGCAATCATTATATTTTGGATTGATCCTTTTTCTTTTAGATTATGTATTCCTCCTGAAAAGATTGTAACTAAAGGAATTGGAGATATTTTTTTCAATTTACAATTTGCAATGTCTGATATATATTGTACTAATGTAAAATTTTGAGTTTGTGCCATTAATCTAGCAAAAGCCAATGAAACTGGTAAACAAATATTAGACCCTAGGTCTTTCATATATGTATTTATAATATTATCAAATTCTTTTTGATTCTTTATCTCTTTATTACAAATCTTCGATAACATTTCATTTAATATACTTTCATTAATATGATTGGTCGTTTTTACCTCTCTTCTTCCAGGAATTATCGCTGTTGGTGATGATGCTATTGCTCTAAGATTATTATCTGCTGTTATTTCAATTTCTAAAGCTTTTTTTCCTTCTGAATTTAATATATTTCTTAATTTAACATCTTTTATCCTAGCCATTTAATTTCTCCTTTTTTATAATATATGGAAAAATATCAATCGCATTTTCTATTGGTAATTTTCCTTTCATAGCATTTTCTTCATCAAATTTCACACTTCCATCATTCTTGAAAGTTCCTCCTGAAATTAAAACAGGTACTTTATCTGTAGAATGTATTTTTAATTCACATGGTGTAGCATGATCACAAGTTACAATTACAATATCTTTTTCTGATATATCATGAATTAAATTTGATATAAAATATCTATCAATAAATTCAATTGCTTCGACCTTTTCTTTAGGTTTATTATCATGACCTGGCTCATCTGGGCCTTTTATATGTATAAATTTAACATCTGCCTTATCTTGTACTAGTTTTTTTTCAGCATTAATTAAAAAATCTGTATTATATTGTAAATCTAGGGATTTAGAAAAGGTGAATTCTGCACCAATTAATTTTGCTATTGCATTCTCTGCTGGTAACTGACCATACATAGAAATAGTAAGTCCAAATTTGTCATAGAATTGTGGCATTTTTTTAGGCTTTTTACCACCATCTCTAAAAATTAAATAATTTGCTGGTAATTCTCCTCTTTTTATTCTTTTTGCATTTATTTTACTTTCTAAAAAAACTTTATTAGACTGTTTTACAAATTCATTTACTATGTCAGCTGTTATTTTTGTTTTCTCATTATTATCCATTGCTATACATTTCAATGGTTTCGGTTCATAATTTTTTACAGGTTTTCCCCATACCCCATCTTTTCTAAAACCTGGATCTGTATTTGATACATTACCAGACAAATTTATTTTATCACTATAAAAAACTAGTATTCCTCTATGATGTCCAAAAGCTACTAATTTAAAATTAACACCAAATTTGGATAAATCCACTTTCTCCATCAGTTCTTTTGCTAATGCCTGTAGTTCATCTTCTTTCAATCCTCTTGCCGTTCTTCTATCCAATATTCCTAATTTTTCATTATAAGATGCAAAGTTTACTCTAAAAGCTACATAATTGTATCCTTCTGGGATAAAACCTGTTCCTAATCCTTCTAAAGTTCCTCTTCCTGGATAATATATTTTTGGATCATATGAAAGTAGTGCCATACTCCCCGAATCAGATTCTGGCGTTATTTTTTTATCTATAACAGTAATTAAGGCTTGTGTTCCTCTTCTAGCTAGTATATCTAATGCTGGAGTATTTGCTACTTGGAGAGGCGTTTTATTTCCAAGTATTTTTATCTTTCTATCAGCTGCACCATCTAATATAATCATATATATTTTCATAATAGTATCCTTTCTTTATTTAGAATCTTCATCTAAGAAACTTTTTATTCTCTTATCTAAATTATGTTCAATTATATAACGATAAACAGCGTTTGGAACAAATTGCTTCCATTCTTTTCCTTCTTGAATACATTTTCTTATATCAGAAGCACTAATTCCCTTTTCTTCTAATGTAACTCTCCATAATATTTCAACATCTAACTTTAAATCATTTTTTAAAGAGCGTAATTTTTCTTCTCCCCATTCATCATAGATTGTCATATAATACTTAGCATCTAGTGGTACATAATTATATATTTTTTCTGGAAAATTTATTGGAAATGGAACTATATCAAATTCTTCTTGCTTTATTCCTGCCTCAGACATAGCATATTTTATACATTCCATTCTTTCAAAATATGTAAGTGGATTTGCACTTTTGGTTGACCTATGAGGATTACTTGAAGTATATTTTGTCAACTCCACTTCTGGATTACAAATTCCTATAACCAAATGTTCACATCTTTCTTTTCCAGCCAATAAGTATTTCATATGATCATTATGTAACAATTGAAATCTGCCATGTATAACCCCTACTTTATCCATTTTATTTTAAGCTCCTTTCACTACATTATTTTATTTTATATTATATAGCATACGTTCTTCGTTGTAAAATGAATTTTTCATTTGCAGTTATTCGTTATAGTTATTTCTAATTAGCTATGAATCTATTTTTTATTATTTGTATAAACGTATTTAGATTATCGAATTTATTATCATTATTAATATATATTCCGAACTCAATTGGATTTATCGTAAATTCTGTATCTAATATACATAAATTATTTTTTATTATTTCTTCAGAAACAAATTCTTTTGTAACTAAACCTATTCCTTTATTATTTTTTATAACTTCAGCAATTGTTTTATAAGTAATATTTTTTATATTTTTTAAATCTTCATATTTACAATTTACTGATTCTAAAAAATTACGAGATGTTTCCGATGTTTGTCTTGGCATATATATAGTAACATTTTTGATATCTTTTAATGTGACTTTTTTATTTTTCCATTTAGAATCTCCACTTGCTATTAGAATATCATTCCAATATCCCAATTTTAAAAATTTTATATTTTTGCTATGATTTTTTGCTTTTATTTTTTTTGAAAAAATAATGTCTAATTCTTTATTTTTTAACTCTGAAATCATCTGTTCATTTTCGTGATTTATTACATTTATTTTAGATTTATTCTGCTTTATATAATATTCGCTTATACATTCACTAAAAATTGTATTTAATATTGTTGAATGAATACCTAAATTAATATCTCTGATTCCACAATATTTAGATTCTATGTTTATCAATAAATTAGTAGCTTCTTTTATATCTTGATATAAAGATTGGCCTTCTTTTGTTAATATTACTCCATGATTGCTTCTTCTTAACAACTTTACTTGTAACATATTTTCTAAATTTTTTATATGTTTAGTAACAGCTGGTTGCGTTAAATTTAATTTTATACTTGCTTTCGTTATATTTTTTTCATTTGCTACTGTTAAAAATATTTTATATAATTCTAAATTTACCATTATTCTCTCTCCCTTTTCTTATATTATCTTACATACAATTTTAGAAAAAAATTTGAATAAATTTCTATTGCCATCTCTTCCCTTTTTGGTTGATTTTAGCATATTTTTCTATAAAAATAAAGCAATTCTATACTTTACAATGTAACTTGCTTTTTTAACCATTTAAATACTATTCTTAATTATTGCTATGCTTTCATCTCTTCTAATTCCTTTTACTGGGTATACTTTTGTTCAGTTGTATTCTCGTAATAAGGTGGTTAAGGCTTATGCTTGCAAGCAATGTGTTTTTATATATTAAAAAGTCAGCATGACTTTCTAATATATAAATAAGAACCTGACCCGACATAGCAATCGAAGATTGCAGTCGGGTACCCCAGAACCTTGTTGTCTAAGACAATAAAAATAGACATCATAAAATCAAATTTTTGGTGTCTATTTATTGTTTATTTTTTTATTATATCTTTAATCACTTCACCTGCTATTATCATGCCTGCAACAGATGGAACAAAAGAAATACTCCCTGGTGTTCTAGCCTCATTAGTATGTTTTATTGGTTCTTCTTTAGAATATAACACTTTTAAATCTTGTATATTTCTTTTTTTCAATTCTTTTCTCATCACTTTTGCAAGCGGACATACTGTTGTTTTATAAATATCTGTTATTTCAAATCTGGTGGGATCTAATTTATTCCCTGTTCCCATACAAGAAATAATTGGAACTGTTTCCTCTTTTGCTTTTTCAATTAGTTTTAATTTGGTTGTCACCGTATCTACTGCATCTACTACATAATCGATACCATGATGAATTAGCATCTCTTCTCCATTTGTCATGTCTTGTGGCATATACGTTTCTACATTTACTCTTGGATTGATAGACAAAATCCTTTCTTTCATACAGTTTACTTTCATTTTCCCTATATTCTCAACTGTACCATGAATTTGTCTATTTAAGTTACTAGGAGAAATCACATCATTATCTACTAAAATGATATTTTCTACTCCTGCTCTTATTAATCCCTCTACTACAAACGAACCCACACCACCTATGCCATATACCATCACCTTGCTATTTGCTAATTTTTGTAGGTTCTCTTTTCCTATTAATAACGCTGTTCTTGATTTCCAATCTTCTTCCATCTGCTTCTTCTTTCTTATTCTTTATTTTGTAATTGTGAAAGTTTATTAAATAACTTTTCACTATATTGTTTTTGTAAAAATAATCTTGCGACTTTTTTTACAATTTGCATATTAGCTATACTTCCGTCTTTAAACTCTATTCTAAGCTTATAGCTAATCAAACCTTTTTTTAATTTTTTTACTTGTATATCCTCAAATTTTACACTGAATCCATTTTTTATAGATTTACTACTTAATTTTGATAATTCAAAGAAATATAATTTTTCCTCACCAAAATACAAAATATATTGTATATAGTTTGATAATGAGAAATATCCATATAAGAAATACTCTTTCATTGTTGGCACCATTTGTGCTAATACATAATTTTCTTCTTTTAAATGATTTAATTTTAAAAATTCTCTAACTGTTTCTCCATTAAATTTTCCTAAATTAAATTCTTTTATTTCTATTTTTTCTCCCTCAATAAATCCACTTGTATCTGTTTCTTCTACTGCCATATTTTCTTTCAATTTCGTAACTTCTTTTTTAGCTCTAAAAAATCCAATAACAGCTCCCACACCATATATGATTACTAATAAAATATTCAATCTAAAATTGAAAAGGTAAATTACAATATATAATATGATATTTGTAATCATAAAATATCGATTAAATGTTTTTTTAAATAATACTTTTTTACTTCTTTTAGAAAGTTTACCCGCTATCATACCTCCTAATATAGGGGATAAAAACAGCATGATAAAGGTTGGGATATATGCTCCACTGGTGGCATATAAAACCATAATGGTAGCAATCATTAATAACTCTGTAAATACGATTAAAGATGCTCCATATCTTAATAAAAAAGAACTTTGTGTTGTTTCTATTGTACTCAACTCCTTTTTTGTTTTTTATCATTTTATACTATTCTAATTGCTTTGTAAATAGTTTTCTATATAACATTGATTATTCCACATTCCTATTATATAATGCATTTATTAAAACATACAAATAAAGGAGCTTTTCATGTTAAGAATTCAAAATATAAAAATCAGGAAAAATCTATCTGAAAAAGAATTAATCGATTTTGTGCTTGATAAATATCATATTCATTCATCTGACATGTTAAAATGGAATATTTTTAAAAAGTCTATTGATGCTAGAAAAAAAGAAGATATCTTTTTCAATTATACGATTGATATAGAAGTAAAAGATGAATCCAAATACCCCCATATTTTAAAAGTCGAACTATCAGATATTGAACAAGATATAAAAAAACAGATTTCAATAAATGCTTTACATTCTTTAAAAGCTTGTCCTTCTCCTGTCATTGTTGGTGCAGGTCCAGCAGGCTTGTTTTGTGCTTTAACACTTGTACAACATGGTATATGTCCTACCATTGTCGAGCAAGGAAAAACAGTAGAAGATAGGCAAAAAGATGTAGATTCTTTTTTACATCACACCTGCTTAAATCCATTTTCTAATGTACAATTTGGTGAAGGTGGTGCTGGTACTTTTTCTGATGGAAAATTAACAACTGGAATTCATAACCCTTTATGTCAAAAGGTTTTAAAAGAATTTGTTCAATTTGGTGCACCTGAAGAAATTTTATATGTATCCAAACCACATATTGGCACAGATAAATTAATTACGATTATTAGAAATATGAGAAATTATATATTATCAAAAGGTGGTAAATTTTATTTCAATACAAAATTTATCAATTTTACTACCAAAAATAATCGTATCTGTTCTGTACAATTAGAAAACTTAGAAAACCATACAATCTTTGAACTGTCTACCAATCATCTTATCTTAGCAATTGGTCATAGTTCTAGAGATACTTTTGCGTTATTACATCAAAAGGGAATTGAAATGGAAAAGAAAAATTTTTCTGTGGGTGTTAGAATTGAACACCTACAAGAACATATTAATATAGCACAATATGGGAAACATCCAAAATTACAATTACCTCCTGCTGAATATAAATTAGCATATCATTCTCCAAGCGGTCGTTCTTGTTATACATTTTGTATGTGTCCTGGAGGAACAGTCATTGCTTCTTCTAGTGAAAAAAATACCATTGTTACGAATGGTATGAGTACCTATTTACGAAATGGTAAAAATGCAAATTCTGCTTTATTGGTAAATGTAACACCTGAAGACTTTACAGATACTTCTCCTTTGGCTGGTATTTACTTCCAAAAAGATTTAGAAGAAAAAGCATTTGTATTAGGTGGTTCAAATTATCATGCACCTATACAAAGAGTAGAAGACTTTTTAAATAATCAAACATCTTCTACTCTGGGGTTGGTCACACCTTCTTATTTACCTGGAACCACTTTATCAAACTTAAATGATATTCTTCCAAATTTTGTTTCTACTACATTAAAGGAAGGTATCCTA
This sequence comes from uncultured Clostridia bacterium, assembly GCA_944390535.1. Taxonomy (GTDB): domain Bacteria; phylum Bacillota; class Clostridia; order TANB77; family CAG-508; genus CAG-269. Next base: position 11,955 of record CALXQV010000043.1, read on the forward strand.
TATTTTGATAAACGATTAAAAGGATTTGCTCACCCTGACAGTATTTTAACTGGTGTTGAAACGAGAAGTTCTTCTCCTGTAAAAATTCCTAGAAATGTCCAGTTTGTATCTAATATAGAAGGCATATATCCTTGTGGAGAAGGTGCAGGATATGCAGGCGGTATCATGTCTGCCGCAGTTGATGGAATTAAGACAAGTTTATCTATTTTAGGGGCTATGAATTAGCCCTGATTTCTTTTACGATATTTGTTAAAGTCTCTACCAAATATTGGACATCTTCTTTGGTATTTTCTTCTCCAAAAGTGACACGTAATGTTCCATCGGCAAATTCATTTGTTAAACCAATAGCTGTTAATACATGTGATGGCATACTACTTCCTGAGGAACAAGCACTTCCAGCAGATGCACATATTCCTTTTTCATCCAATTTCATTAGTAATTCACTACCATTTATTCCCTTAAACGATATATTACTATTTCCTGGCAATCGATATTCCATAGAACCATTTATTTTGATGTCTGGAATTTGCTGTTGTATTTGAGAAAAATAGAAATCTCTTAATTCTTTTAATTTATGAATGTGAAGTTCCATATCTTCTTTTGCAATTTTACAAGCTTCTCCTAGTCCAACCATTCCTGGTACATTTTCGGTTCCTGCTCTTTTATCTCTTTCTTGATGTCCTCCATCTATCAAGTTTTTAAACGCTATCTGTTGATTAACATATAATGCTCCTATCCCTTTTGGTGCACCTATTTTGTGTCCTGATAAAGATAACATGTCAATATTCATTTCTTTTACATCAATCTTCACATTTCCACAAGCTTGCACTGCATCTGTATGAAACATAATCCCTTTTTCTTTTGTGATTTTTCCTATTTTTTCTATTGGTTCAATTGTTCCAATTTCATTATTTGCAAACATAATACTAATTAATACGGTATCTTTTGTTATGGCATTTACCAATTCCTCTATACGAATTCTTCCCTCTTTATCAACATTTAAATATGTGACTTGAAATCCATTTTCTTCTAATGTTTTACAAGTATTTAATATCGCATGATGTTCTATTTTTGTGGTAATGACATGTTTTCCTCTATTTTCATTTAAATACATAATTCCTTTTAAAGCTGTATTATCACTTTCTGTTCCACCACTTGTAAAGTAAATTTCATTTTTATCACAATTGATTAAATCTGCCACTTGTTTTCTGGCTTGTTCTATTCCTACTTTTGCTGTTCTTCCTAGTGTATATAGTGATGATGGATTTCCATATGCCTCTACAAAATATGGAAACATTTTATCCACCACCTGTTTTTTTACCTTTGTTGTTGCTGCATGATCAAAATATCTTATTTTCATTTTTATTCTTCCTTTCTCATTTACAAAAAGGTTAAAATTTTAACTTTTAACCTTTTCAAAAAACTCCTATCCTATTTTATGCTAATTTTCTTTGATTATTTCTTTTATTTTATTGATTTCCTTTCTAGTTGTTTCATATCCATATTGATAGCAACTATCTAGCTTTTTTATATCTAATAATCCTGTTTTATCTGTTCCAATAGTTAAGATATAATCACTTTGTTTTAAATTTTCTTCTGCTATTTTGTTTCCCATTAAATCAATTGTCCTCATGGCTATATCCATATAATTACTATCTTCTGTTATATCATCTGCCTTAAAATTAACGGCTAGTACTTTTTCCATTCCCTGCTTTTTTACTTCTAATACTGGCACATTATTCAATGCGCCTCCATCTAGAAATTTATGTTCTTTAAAATCACATGGGCAAAATACTGCTGGAAAACTACTTGTCGCTCTTAGTGCTTTTCCAATACTGATGTCTCCTATATATTTTTTATATGCATTTTTTTCTTTTGGGATATGATTTGTAAAAATATATTCTTTTCCATCTTTTATATCTACCGCTGGTATCGATATCGGTATTTTTTTAATCTGGGAAATTGTTTTGATTCCTTTTTCTCTTGCTAACACATTAAAAAGCTCCTCAATATCTTCTCCTTTTCTAAAGCCTGCATTCTCCTTTTTGAATACTTGACTAATTTGTGAAAATACTGAATTTGAAGTAGTTCCCACTATCTTTTTAGCATATTTCTTGAATAAAAAATAAATATCTTCTGGAGAATATCCTAAGGCATATAGTCCTGCAATTAATGCCCCTGAACTCGTTCCTCCAATGGCTTCTATTTTGATACCACTTTCCTCTAAGGCTTTTAACACACCTGCATGAGCAATTCCTCTAATTCCTCCTCCTGATAACGCAATCCCTAATTTCACTTTTTTCACCTTTTCTCTTTTTTATATAGTATTGCCTATTTATGCTATTTTTAATCAGATGTTCTCATGTAGTTTTATCATTTTTCTAATTTTGGAATTTGTTAATCAATAATTCATAAATTCAAGAATAACTCTTTACATATATTTCGAAAAAACATCCCACTTCTCCTATGTATATATATTATATTTTAAGCGGGTTTCGTGGGGACCGACACACTACATACTCTTATTAAATCAGTGACAGTCCCGTGGGAACTGATTTGATTAGAGTATGTAAAGTGTTGGGATAGCGAAAAATATAATATATATACATAGGAAAATTGGGATGTTTAAATGGTGAATGTAACTAGAAATTCATGTACAAAAAAATAGATTCAAAATTGAATCTATTTTGTATAGTAAAACTCTCCATATCCATATTCTACTTTATAATACTCTTTTATAAACTCTGGTTCTTTTACTCCATTTAATGTATAGGTTGGCTCTACAATGACTTCACCCTTAGCATTTATCACACCCCATTTGCCATCTAATTTTATTCCTGCATATCCATAAGAATTTAAGTCTGTTGCTTTATCATAGATGTAATCTACTACTACGTTTCCAGACTTATCAACAAATCCCCATTTTCCTTCTTGAGATTTTGCATAAATTTCATGATTAGATAGTATGTCTGTGTTTTCTTTTTCTTTTCCTTCTAAGTCAAAATACCTTGTTTCCGTACTATTATATACTTTCACATAGTTTTCTTCTACTTGAACAACTGCATTTGTCATATCACATAATTGTTCAAATTCTTTATTATATACTTGTGTAGAATTGTTTTCTGATAGTCTTGTAACAATATAATCTGTCCCTTCTACTTTTTCTATGGAATCATATTGTATTTCTATCATTGGCTCTTCTTTATCATTAATAACACCTACTTTTCCTCCTGTTAGAGAAACAATGAAATCGTTGTCATATAAATAATTAATGTATGCATAATTTTGTTTTGTTATTTGTTTTCCCTCTTTGTCAAGAATACTATATACAGAACCTTGTGTGCTATCTATTTTTATTTGATAATTTTCATTTGCTGTTTCTAGTATATATACATTGCTTTCTATTTCTGCTAGATTCCCATCTTCTTGATATACTTCTACATTTCCTTCTGCATTAGTTGCATATATATACTTTCCTGTGCTATCAATTTGTGAAAACTCTACTGGTATGATAACGTTTCCCTCTAAAGTTGCTACACCATATCGTTTTGTTTTTTCTAATGTTAAGGTATTGCTTTCACTATTATATGATATGGATTGATATCCATTTTCTATCATTTGTTCTTGATTTTTTACCATTCCATATTGCCCATTTTGTGCGACAATAAGGTATATATTGTTATCATCTTTTATATTCATGATTCTAGAAACTTCGGTATATTCTGGTTCTAGCAAGACATTCCCATCAATATCCACATATCCATGTCGATATCCATTTTCTGTTGTATTAGAAACAATGTATCCTGCACGTTTATATCCTTGCTCCTCTGTTGTATAATTATCTACTGCAATTTGGTCGTATTCTGGCTTTACTAATGTATTTCCTTTGTTATTGATGACACCATATTTTTCTTCAAACTGTACTAATAATTCTCCTTCTTTATATGGTAGACCTTCTATCGATTCATAAATCGGTTGTGTGATAACTTTTCCTTCTAAATTAATTAGTCCTACTTTTTCATCTTTTACATATGTTAATAGATTTTTTTCATACATTAAATCACTTGCAATATTTTTCAAACTGATTGGTTCTATTTGTGCATATTCTGAAAATATTTGTTCATGATTTTGATTCAATACTTTTGTATCATGATTTTCATCATAGCATATAAAGACTGCCTTTTGTGGATTTGGTATAATGACATTTGCATATTCTGGCTGAATAACAGTATCTCCATTTTTATTGATAACACCATATTTTCCATCTTGTCTTAATACGAAATACGCATAATCTTCAACTGAAATTTTTTCAATTTCATATTCTCTTCCATTTTTTTCGATTTGTTTATATATAAACCAACCTGCAATAGCAATCATGACTAACAAAACAATTACTATCATGGCTATATTTTTTTTCTTCATATTGATTCCCTACCTTATTCTTCGTTTTCTTCTTCCTCTGTTTCTATGACATTATTTTTACACGCTTTTACTTTTAGTATTCTTTTATCTTCATATTCTTCAATTTTATATGTGACTTTTTGTGTTTCTATTACTGGTTTTTCTTCATCTTCAGGGATTCTTCCTAATTCTTCTTGTAAAAATCCTGATATGGTATCATAGTCTCCTTCTGGGATTCCTGCATCTAGTAATTTATTGACATCATAAATTGGTAGACTTCCTGATAATATATAGGTATTTTCATCTATTTTTTCATATTCTTTTTCCTCTTTGTCATATTCATCATATATGTCTCCTACCAATTCTTCTAATATGTCTTCCATTGTTACCAATCCTGCTGTTCCTCCATATTCATCTACAATAATCGCAATTTGCATTTTGTTTTTTTGTAATTCTTTGAATACTTCATTGATTAATCTGTTTTGTGATATAAAATATGCTTCTTTTACGACATTTTTTACTTTAAAATTCTTTTTATTAATATTTTTTAATACATCTTTTACATATAAAATTCCTTTAATTTCATCAATCGTTTCATCATATACAGGTATTCTACTGTATCGATATTCTTCTTTTGATAACTCATTTAATAATTCTTCATTACTGATTCCAATATCTACTGCAAAAATGTCTTTTCTATGTCTCATAATTTCAGATACTGTAATATCATTAAATTCAAAAACATTATTGATTAATTCTTTTTCTTCCTCTTTGATAGTTCCTTTTTCTTCTCCTTGGTTTACCATCATTTTAATTTCTTCTTCTGTTACGGTTTCTTCTTCATTTTCTCCTACTCCAAATAATTTTGATATTCCATTTGTTACAACTGTTAATAATTTTACAAATGGTGCTGTCACAATAGAAATGGCTCTAATAACACCTATTGTTGCAAAAGATATTTTTTCATAATGTTTCATTGCTAGTCGTTTTGGTACTAGTTCTCCAAAAACAAGTGTAAAGAAAGATAATATAATGGTTATGATAATAATTGATATACTTTTCCATACGCCTATACTAACTGCTGGTATCCAATTATTTAATATTGGTGCTAACATATCTGCAAAGGTTTCTGATGCAAATGCACTTGATAAAAATCCTGCCAAAGTAATTCCTATTTGAATGGTTGCTAAGAATTTACTTGGTTCTTTTAACATTTTTTCGATTTGTTTTGCTTTTTTATTTCCTTCTTTTGCTTGCTTTTCTATTTTGGCATCATTTAACGATATAAATGCAATTTCACTTGCTGCAAAGTATGCATTTAATAAGATTAATATAACTAATACAATTAATTGTGAAAACATGAATTATACGCTCCTTTTGTTTATCTTTTTTATTTTTTACTTTTCTTGTATATTCTATCAAAATTTATTTTTTTATTCAATAGATTTCTATGTTTCTACGCAGAAAATTCTTCATTTCAAAATTTATTTTTAAAAGACAAAAAAGCACCACATTAGTGGCACTATGGTACTTAGATTTTTTATTGCATATCTATCATTAATTGTTTTCTCTATTTACTCGCTTTTAAAATATATTTAAATGAATTCTATTACTGCTTTCCCAAACTTCATTCCTACAAATATAAAATTGGGCGGAAAGAAATATAATTACCAGTAGAAGTATCGATAGTTTTATTATCATGACGGTAGCTCGGGTTACCACCACTAAAGGCATAACAACCACCTCTAGTAGCATAAGGATAATAAGTACTACAAGTACTTTCTGTCACCCATTCTATACAATTTCCTGCTATATCATATATATTTAACTGTATATCTCCTGATAATCCTGTTGTTCGTTTTGATGAACTAATTAATTTTCCATCTCGTCTCGAATAATTACTTTCTCCATATTTCTGTATAAACAAGATTGCTGTATCCCATGCATAACTATTCATTAAGTCACTATTAATTTCTTCATACAAATCTTGACAGGCAGTTGCTGCATTTGGTTGATTAATCATCGTCCACGCGCTTTTATTATACTTACTTTCTGCTTTGCCACTGCTCTCTCTGCTTGCTTCAAATCTTGCGATATAATATCCTTCATTTTTCCTAACACTTTCTATAAATCCCTCTATGTCTTTTGCTATTGTATTAGCATATCTACTTTCAACATGTTCTTCTGGCGTTTCTTCTTTGAAAAATCCTGAATATTCTGTTGGTATCCCTGATGAGTCAAAATCATATCTTCCTAATAATATCTTTTTTTCTCCATTTATTCCTTTTACATCATCGATTGTTCCATCTTCTCCTAAAATCCCATCTACTGGTATCCATACATATTGGTTTCCACCCTTTGTATTATTTAAGTCATCTCCTTCTACATCTGATATAACTAATCCTCCTGTTACAGTACTTCCTTCTACATGGTAAAATCCTTCTGGTATTCTTACTCCTTCTACTACTGTACCTAAGTTTTCTTCTATTGTTATACTTCCATCACTATTTATTGTATATTCTCTCTTTGATTCAAATGTTACTGTTAAGGTTTCATCTCCATTATCTATTACTGTTGTATTGTATCCATTCATTTTTAATTCTTCTTGTAACTCTGTAGCACTTGCTCCTTTTCCTTCATTATCCACCATCACTCCATTATATGCTATTTTGATTGCTTCTTTTTCTTCTTCTATCTGTGTTTTATCACTTGCTTGGCTAGCCTTTGTTAAAATCCCATTGTCTCCTGTTAATGTAGCAATTGTTACCCCTGCTAAAATTAACAACACAATCATTGTGATAACCAATGCAATTAAAGTAATACCATTATTCCTTTTCTTTTCCTTATTTTTTAGTTTTTTCATTTTTTATCCCCTCTCTTTTGTTTATTTTTTGCTTTATTAATTTAGTATTTACTTAGTAAACTTATTTATGCTTAGTTTTTTAACTTTTAAAATACTTTTTATTTTCTTATATTTCTTTAATAATTAATATTTACATTCTTATCTTCATATTAAAATATGATGGCTTTTTCTTTTTTCAATCTTGCACTATTTACAAAAGTAGTTTTTGTTATTTTTATTCTATTCGTTTTATTGAATTAAGTCAATATATTGTCGTATTATATTTCTTATATTTTGCTTAGATTTCACTACTCTAAGAATTTATACATTCTTCAAAAACCTCTAAACTTCACGTTTTTCTTGAGTTATATGAATTAAAAAATCTTCTAATTTTCAAATTTTATTAATAGATTTTTACAGGAATTTTTTTGCATAATTTTATTGACTTTTATATATTTTATTGTTAGAATCGAATTATGAAAATGCTTCTTAGAGTAGTGAAATCTAGGAATATTTTCTCTAAATTAGTGAATTAAAAATTTCTATTTTGCTGTTTTTTATAGAAAAAAGGAAACTAATAAAGTTCCCTTAATACATTACATACCTGTTACTGGTAAAATTCTTTTACTCGTTACTTCTTTTTTATCTACTATTTTTTCAATTTCTGGTTTTTCTTCTTTATGATTGTTTACTGTCACTGTTATTTCTTCATTTAAGTTTATATCTATTTCAATTAATTCTTCATAAAGTTCATATCCACCAATTGTTTTGGTTTCTTTTATATAATATTTACCTGGAATTATATTTTCTATTTCTATTTTTCCATTCTCATCTGTTTCTAAATTTGTATACATTACATTTTTATTTTCATCTAATAGCTGAAATTCTACACCCTGTAATTTTTCTTCTGTTTCTTCATCTTCTTTTATTATGATTAATTTTGTTTTATTTTTATTATAATAGTCTTTTATTTCTCCTGTTCCATCTTCATAAGTTGATCCAGTTAATGCATAATCTTGTAAATTACCATTTGGGGCTTTTCCATACAAAATTGGTTTTGTCTCTATCTTTGTTTCTATATGAATTTGAATCGTTTTATCTTCTATCATTTGTTTTATAGGAATTAATAATTTAAAAGTTTCATTTGCATGAAATTCTTGTTTTTCTTTATTGGTTTCATCTGTTATTTTAACACCTTCAATTTCTTGACCATTTTCATCTGTTACATATACGTTATAATTGTCTATATTTGTTTTACTATTTACTTTATACGTTTTGGATACATATTGTGTTTCTAATGTATCTTGTTCCCAATATTCTTCTAATTTTTGAATATCTACTTTATTAGAAATCTGTACTTCAGTAGAGCTATTCGCTGCATTTACAATTTGATACATGGCATTTAATGTTCTTTGTCCTGCTTCTCCAATTGGTGCATAATCACTTAATTGGTTTCCATGAATATAGCTATAAATCGCATGTTTTGTTGCTGTAAATGCTTCTTTTTCATTAGCAACCTCTAATTTTCCTATAGATTTATATGGATACCCATTTGTTACAATTTTCCAAAGCATAACATCTTGTATTGCTTTCTCAATAGAAACTGTATAATTACCTTCCTCTGCTCCAGGTTTTGTTTTATCTAGACAATACGCTGGATATCGTTTTCCTTCATGTTCATATTCAATATAGGTAGTTTTTACCACTATTCCTTTATAGGTAAGTAAGTTTCCACAATCTCCTACTGCATATACATTTACTGTATTTAAATTAGTTGCTATAACTGAATTTGTAAAGTTTAAGAAGTTCAATGTCATAATAGCAAATATGACACATATGATTTTTAGTCCCTTTTTTATTTTATTCAAATACTTTTCACTTTCCTTTCTATTTTTCTTTTTCTACGCCTTGTATACATCTTCTGTACTCTGGTTCATTTTCTACACAAGTAATTAGTGTAATTGTATTTTCTTCTGTTGGCTCTAAAAGACTCCAATCTGTATTTTTTATTATCTCATGTTTTGTTACTATATAGATTTTTTCTATATTTCCATAGGTATATGTAATTTCATCTCCTTCTTGTAATTCTTTTAATCGCCCAAAATAGTTATTTTTATATCCTCTATTATGTGCTGCTAAACATATATTTCCTAAATTTTTAGAAGATTCTTCAAAATGTCCAACATAATCTTCTAAGATTTTTTGGCTAGTTCCTTCTTGTATAGGTGCCTTTAAAGCTATTTTATCTATTTGAATATACCAGTTATCTAACGTATTTACTTCATCTAGATTGCTAGTATTATCTTCTTCTAAATTTTTTGAATCAATTGTTTGATTTTGAATTAAATTTTCTTGTGTTGTAAAATCGACTTTAAATTCTATTGTTTGTAATCTTAAAATGTCACTATGAAATAAACTATTCATGATAAAAAATATGATGATTGAAATAATAAAAGATAATATATTTATAAATTTACTAGTATATATAATAATAAAACGCTCTCCTTAAAAAATATATCTTGATTTTTTTGAAATTCAATTTGACTAAATTTTTTGATTAAATTTCTTTGATTAAATTTTTTGGATAATAAATATTTGAACCTAAAAATGTGTAACATGTTACATGTATATAATAATACAATTTTTTCCATTTGTAAAGAATTTTTCATCGCAAATTTCGACATTACTAGAATAATAGCGGGCTTTTTAACATTTTTACATTTCTCGCTTCGCGAGTACTTTTCTCTACTTTTCTAATTTAACTATATAATTTTAAGTTCTCAAAGAAGCGTAAAGATTAGTCGACGCGAAAAATTGCTTTGCAATTTTTCTGTGCAATGTTGTTTTTTGTTGAATAGAAAAAAGCAATTTTTCCTATTCAAGAACAAAAAAGGGCAATCCTAGGTTCTCTAGAACGCCCTCTCCTGTTTTCACGACATTTCCTCTAGAATCCATTGAATTCTAACTATTACTGTAAACGGACTTTCTCGCAGGTTTTCAATGTGCGATTTTAAACAAATAATTTGTCTTTCGTCTAAAATCTTTATTTGTTCCTCTGGGTCCGTGGCTTCTGGTAAGCCGCACTTTTGTTGGTACGCTTTATATAGCATACCAATTTCTTCTTTTAGGTTTTCATACCGCTGTCTTATTTCGTTCATAATGTCCTCCTTGTGAAACTCTACACAATATTTTCCTAAGTAGTATATCACTTCTTCTTCTTCTTTATGTCAATCTTATATTTCTAAATCTAATTCAAAGTAAAATTCCACACCATTTTCTTTATTGATAACGCCATAATCATTTTTATAATTTATCATAATAGCCTTTACAAAAGATAGTCCTATTCCTGTTCCTCCATCTGCTCTGTTTCGAGATTCATCTACTTTATAAAAACGATTCCAAATTCTTGTTAAATCTTCTTCTTTGATATTCATACCTGTATTAAATACTTTTATTCTGACTTTATTTTTTTCTATATTTACCACATTTTCTATTACAATCGTTTTTTTACCATTTACCTCTTCAACATGTTTGATAGCATTTGTTAAATAATTGGTAATCACTTGCTCTATATAGAAATCGTCTGCAATAACATCAATTTCTTCTGGTGATTTTAATTCTACTTCTACTTGTTTTTCTTTTAGCATAACTTGTGATTTTCTAATCACTTCTTTTTCTAATTCCACTAGATTAAACTTTTTATCAGAGAATTCTCGTTTTCCATATTCTAGTTTCATTAGCTCTAATAATTGTTTTACCAATTTGTCCATTTTATTCGTTTCGTCTAAGATAACTTCCGCATAAAATTTTCTACTCTCATCATCTGTATTGACATTTTCTAGTAACCCTTCACTATACCCTTGTATCAAGGCAATTGGTGTTTTTAACTCATGTGATACATCTGATATGAAGCTTTTTCTCATCTCGTCAATCTTTGATTTTTCTTCAATATCTTTTTCTAACTCTATATTTGTTCTTCGCAATTGTTTAATTGTTCTTTCTAGTTTATCTGACATTAAATTGATACTTTTTCCTAAGTTGTTAATTTCGTCATCTGCATCAGTTATTCGATATTTATGACTAAAATCTAAATTAGACATATTTTTCGCAATTGTATTTAATTCTAGTATAGGGTCTGTAAATTTTCTACTAACAAAATTGACAATAACTGCTGAAATTAAAATGGTAAATCCTGCTATTAAGTATAAAAAGTTATTAGATATTTTTACACTTTCTTCTATTGAAGATACAGGAATACGGATATATAATAAATAGCCATTGTCTAATTTTGCGGATAATAAAACATATGAAATTCCAGTTTTATTTTCTTTTAATCTCCTTATAATAAATTTGTTGTTTTCTTCAATTAACTCTCCTGCATTGATTGCATTTGTCATGGCATTCATTTCCCCAAAAGTTGATAAAAAATCCTTATTAGAGGTAAAGACATTTATATCATCATCATCTTTTATTAAAATATCAAAATTGTTTTTAATTGCTAATTTTTCTAATTCCGAATTGATATCGATGTCTGTTGGGCTATTATAATATTCATTAATGACTTGATATACTTCTTTTAAATCATTTGTTTTGGTATATAAATAAAATTGTCCAAACACAAAATTATTTACTACGATTAGAAACAATATGATTAACAATATAATCAATGATACCATGAGAAATAATTTTACTCTTACAGATTTTAATGCATTTTTTATTTTTTCCATTTCTATCCTATCCTTCTGTAAATTTATTTTACTTCAAACTTATATCCAACACCTCTCATTGTTTGAATATACTTTCCTTTTTTTCCTAGTTTATGTCTTATTTTCTTAATATGACTATCAATGGTTCTAGAATCTCCATAATAATCATAATTCCATACATTATTTAATATTTTATCTCTTGATAATGCGATATTTTCATTTTCTACTAGATATGTTAATAATTCATATTCTCTTAAACTAAGTTCAATTGGTTTTCCATCAACCTTTACTGTTCTTCCTTCTTTGTCAATTTCAATTCCACCATAGTCTTTTACTTCTTTTTCATCTTGATGTGTTCTTTTTAATATTGCTTCAACACGTGCCACTAGAATTTTCGGACTAAATGGTTTTGATATATATTCATCAACTCCTAGTTCAAATCCAAACAATTCATCTTGCTCCTCTCCTCTTGCTGTTAACATGATAATTGGTACTTTTGAAGTTTGTCTGATTTGTCTTAATACTGACCATCCATCTAATTTTGGCATCATAACATCTAATAATATTAAGTTGATTTTATTTTTGTTTTCTTCAAATACCGCTAATCCTTTTTCCCCATCTTCTGCTTCTAATATACTATACCCTTTTGCTACTAAAAAATCTTTTATCAGTTTTCTCATTCTTTGTTCATCATCTACTACTAAAATATAGTTATTTGACATATCTATCACTCCTATTTGTTCTTTTTTATTATACATTATACATAGGTTTTATGTCTATATTGTGAACACTATTTTATTATTATATTTACTTTCAAAAATTTCCTTTCATAGACAGCAAAATAACTACACCAATATCTAGTGTAGTTATCTACTTTTAGCTTTTGACATATACTGTTTTCGTATCATAAGACAAAGCAATATTCTCTTCATTTAATATTTTCATGATTTTTGTGTTAATATCTTCTACCTCTTTTAAATAACTTGCATAATCTACTGAATTGGTATATGTATAAATCAATATATTCATTCCATTATTCGTTATTTGGTCAAATTTTACAATAATAGAATCATCATAGATATTTTCTCTTTCTTGTAACATTTTTTCAATTCTTGTTTTTAACAAGTCTAATTTTTGTAATGGTGTATCTAATTCTACACATAGATTTGTCTTATATCTTCTTTTCTCCATCTTGCTCCAATTTGTTACAGATGCATCTGCAATCATCGCATTGGGAATATTGACTAATGCATTTTCAAAGGTTCGAATTCTCGTTGTTCTAAATGTGATATCTTCTATGGTTCCTTCATAATTTTCCATTTCAATCCAGTCACCAACCACAAATGGCTTATCTATAAAAATGACCATTCCACCAAATAAATTCTTAGCAGTATCTTGTGCTGCAAGTGTTACAATAACACCACCTAATCCTAATCCAGCAACCAATCCTGTTAAATTGATTTCTAAGATTGCTAATATGAAAAATATCGCAATTACATAAATCAGTACTCTTGTCACTTTTAGTACAAATTCAAAAACAGAATCTTCCATTTTTTGGTTTAAGCTTTTTCTTAATTTTTTTCCTAGCGTTGTTTTAATGGTAAAACTATTTGCTAATCCCACTGCAAACTCTATGACACTGATAATTTTAAAAGCTTTTGTTACTATGTCCATTACTTGTTCATTAATTTGTAATGGTACTTTTAAAAAGACAATTGCTAAATAAATTCCTAGTATAATAAAAAATACTTTTAATGGTTTAAAAAATGCACTTTCTTTTATTTCTTTTGCTTTTTTACTTCTTATTTTAAACACACGTATTATCATATAAGAAAAAGTGCCACTAAGTATTCTAAAAAATACTATAATTCCAATGGCTATGAAAATATCTATCATTTGTATAGATGTTATTCTTGCCCAAAATTCAGTTAACTGTTCCATATGCTCCTCCATATTTTTTCTATACGACAAGGTTAAATTTCTTATATTTTTGTGATAGCTAAAACAATTTTATTTTGTAAAACCTCTTTTTTATAATTCAATTTGAAAGAGAATCGGTATTTGTCTAGGCAACCAAATTTTAAATTTATGAGGCGTACGTTTTGTACGTTGAATAAATTTAAAATTTAGGTTAACAACGACAAATGGTGATTATCTTTCAAATTTAGCTCATGTAATCTCTAAGCTTCTTACTCCTACTAGGATGTCTCAATTTCCTTAAAGCCTTTGCTTCAATTTGTCTAATTCTTTCTCTTGTTACTTGAAATTCTCTACCTACTTCTTCTAAAGTTCTTGATTTTCCATCTTCTAAACCAAATCTCAATTTTAAAACTTTTGCTTCTCTTGGTGTTAATGTATTCATAACCTCTTCTAATTGTTCTCTAAGCATAGTATATGCTGCTGAATCCTGAGGTGCTGGAGAATCATCATCTTGTATAAAATCTCCTAAATGGCTATCATCTTCTTCTCCAATTGGTGTCTCTAAAGATACTGGATCTTGTGCAATTTTTTGAATCTCTATTACTTTTTCCACTGGTATTTCCATTTCATTTGCAATTTCTTCTGGGGTAGGTTCTCTACCTAATTGTTGTAACAAATGTCTAGAAGTTCTAATCAATTTGTTGATTGTTTCTACCATATGAACAGGAATTCTGATTGTTCTTGCTTGGTCTGCAATTGCCCTTGTAATCGCTTGTCTAATCCACCAAGTTGCATAGGTACTAAATTTAAATCCTTTTGTATAATCAAATTTTTCAACAGCTTTAATTAATCCCATGTTTCCTTCTTGTATTAAATCTAAGAATAACATGCCTCTTCCTACATATTTTTTTGCAATACTAACAACTAATCTTAAATTTGATTCTGCTAATTTTTGTTTTGCATCTTCATCTTCTTGTAATACTTTTTTTGCTAAGTCTAATTCTTCATCAAAAGTAAGTAATGGAATCCTTCCGATTTCTCTCAAATACATTCTTACAGGGTCATCAACATTAATTCCTTCATAACTTGTATCTGTAATTTCATCTAATTTTAACTCTTCTACTTCTTTTAAATCTTCAATGTCTGGTTCCTCATCCATATCATCTTGTAGTAAATCCACACCTAACTCTTCAAAAGCATCAAATACTTTATCAATTTGATCTGGATTGACATCATCTAATTCAGATGCTAAGTCCCCATATGTAATGGTTCCCTTTTCTTTTGCTTTTTTTAGGATATTATTTACTTTTTCTTCTTTTAATTTTTTTGTTTCTTCTGATTCTTCTACTTGTTCTTCTTTTTTTGATTTTTCTACTTCTTCTGCTTTCTTGTGTGCTTTTTTTCTTACTTTTTCAATTTTTTCTTTGATTTGTTCTTGTTTTAATTCTTCTTGTTTATTCTCTTCTTTTTTTGCCATTTTATCACATTCCTTTCTTAATGTGAAAATCTGGTTGGAAAAAAATTGAATTTCAATTATTTTTCAACCTAATTCACCCCTATCTAATTTTTGCTAACCTAATAATAATATCACTAAGCTCTTTTTCTAATTCTTTTTTTTCATTTTCTTCAGTTGGATTTTCTAACAACTCTAAAATTTCAAATTTTCTTTCATTTAATTTATCTTTTTCATAACTTTGTATAATGTCATCAATTGCTTTTTCTACATCTTCAATCCCATAATCTTCTGCCATTATCATGGTAATATGATTTTGCTCTTCTTCTGATAAATCATTCATTATACTATTTATATTACTATTTCCATTTTCAAATTCTTCATACAGTTTTTTCGCAATCTTCTTGTCTATCTCATACTTGAAATCTTCAATTGTAATATTTTGTTTTATAATTTGATAAATATTGTTATCCCCTGATAATAAGATAGCTAAAATCGTATTTTCTCTTCTCTTCGTAGCTTCTGATACATTGTCTATTTCTTTTTTTTCTATGTGTCTTACTACGACTTTGGGCTTATTTAAAAGTTTTTCATCTTTAACCTCTTTATATGTCAATTTATTAACTTCTGCATAAATTGCTTCTTTTGAGACATCATATTCTTTTGCTATCTTTTCAATATAGACTTCTCTTTCCATATTATTGTCAATCTTTGAAATCAATTTGGCAATTTCATTTAAAAACTTTATTTTGTCATTTGTACTTTCTAAGTCCAAAGATTGCCTTAATATTTTGACTTTAAATTCAATCACAGAAATTGCTTTGTCAACCAAATTTTGAAATCTTGCATTTCCATATTTGATAACATATTCATCAGGATCTTTTGCTCCGTCCATTTGTAAGACACGAATGTCACATCCCATATTTTGTAATATTTCCATTGCTCTTACTTTTGCAGTTTGTCCAGCCTCGTCTGAATCATAGCTTAAAATAATTTGTTCTGTATGATTTCTTAGTAAATATCCTTGTTGCTGGGTTAGTGCTGTACCTAAAGAAGCAACAACATTGTGGATTTCTCTTTGATGAAGAGAAATCACATCCATATACCCTTCTACAATCAATAATTTTTTCTTGATGTCATATTTTTTTGCAACATTTAGTCCATATAAATGTCTTCCCTTGCTATATACTACATTTTCTGGTGAATTGATATATTTGGGTTTTGAGTCATCTAGTACTCTTCCTCCAAATGCAATGACTCTCCCTCTAACATCACAAATAGGAAACATTAATCTGTTACGATATCTATCAATATATTGACCTTTTTCATTTTTATTCACTAAGCCAGACTCTAAAATTTCTCTATCTTCAAAACCTTGTTTTTTCAGTTCTCTATACAATTCATCAAATTTTCCTGAAAATCCGATTTGAAAAGATTTTAATGTTTCATTTGATAATTTTCTTTTCTTTATGTATTCTTGAGCCATTTTAGACTCTGGTTTATATAAGTTTTCATGATAATACTTTGCTGTAAATTCATTCACTTTATAGACTTTCGCTTTTAAAAGTTCTTTAGCTGAATCTGCATTATTTTCTAATGTTGGTAACTGTATATTTGCTCTTTCTGCTAATAGTTGTACTGCTTCTACAAAATTGATTCCTTCAATCTTTGTTAAAAATGTAAATACATTTCCACCTACACCACAACCAAAACAGTGAAATATTTGTTTTTCTGGAGATACTGAAAATGAGGGTGATTTTTCATTGTGAAAAGGACATAAGCCAAAATAATTTCTGCCACTTCTCTTTAGTCTTACATATTGTGATATCACATCTACAATATCATTTGACTGTCTTACATCATCAATGATTTCATCACTATATCTTGCCATTCTTTTCTCCTTTCCTAAAATATTTCACATTACTATACATAATTATATTATTCGACGTATTTTACATAAATCCTTCTTCTTGTTCAAAAAAAACATTTTATAAAACATAAACATGCAAAAAATGCACTTTCAAATATCAGATAACATTCAAAGTACATTTTCTTTTTTTTGTTTACATTTTTAATTATTCATCAACATGATTTTATTGTCCATTTTATTCACAATTTTAGCATAATTGACCAATTCTTTTGAAGTTTTTTTATTGACTTCTTTATCAGTTTTATATTTCATTTTATGTTCTAAACTAGCCCAGAAATCCATTGCCATTGTTCGTATTTGTATCTCTACTTTTACATATATTGTTTGTTTTGATAAAGTAACTGGTACTTTTACAACCATATGATAACTTGCATATCCACTTTCTTTTGGATGATTTACATAGTCTTTTTCTTTTTCAATATGAATTCCTGGTATTTCTTCAATTAAATTTCTAATTTTGAATATGTCATCTTTTAATTGACATATAATTCGGACTCCTGCTATATCATTAATGTCTTCTATCATTTTTTTATATGTAAGTTTATATCCTTTTTTCTTCATTTTGTTTATAATACTTTCTGGCTGTTTTATTCTTGTGTTAATATGATCAATTAAATCATAGTTATAAAATACTTTAAATTCTTTTTGTATGATATGCATTTTGGTTTCTAATTCTGTAATTGCCATCTCATAGATGGTCATTATTTTTTCAAATGTATTGGTCTTTTCTTCTATTTTTCCATCATAGCTCAAAAAATTTTTTATTTCTGCAATTCCCAATTCTTTGACTTTATCTTTTTTCATATTTCATCACAACTCCTCATAGGATATTTATGTTTGCTCCTATTTAGTATATGCATATATTATCCTATAATTGTTTCTAAAACATATTTATATTGTGTTTTTTTCATGAACACTTGTAAAAGAGAACAATAGCGGGCTTTCTTAAACATTTTCTCTATTCATAATATTTTAAAGCCCGCGTTATTGTTCGGCGCCAAATTTTACGCAAGTAAAATTTGTGTGCAATCGTTAGAGCGAAGCGATGTTCTTGAAAAGGAAAACCTCGATTTTTCCTTTTCAAGTGACAAATCTCGCTTCGCGAGAACTCTTCTCTAATTTTCTAATTTGACTATATATATTTAAGTAATAGAAAAAACGTAAAGTGTCGACGTGAAAAATTGCTTTGCAATTTTTCTGTGCAATGTTATTTTTTTTAGAATAGGAAAATTCGATTTTTCCTATTCTAAAAAAAATAAAAGCCAAATTGGCTTTTATCTAGGTTCATCTCTCCATTTTGCTTTTTTCACATTCGGTGTTTCTTTTGCACTTGCTATTTTATATTCTACAGTAGACGCATTTTCTTTATTGTTCCCTTTTTGTCTTTTTTCAATTGACCTATTAATTGCATGAATATATTGTCCTCTATCTTTTACCTTCTTTTTACTTAGATTTCCTATCAGGCCTGATTCAATACATTGTGCAATTGTATCCATTTCTCTAGTACTTAACTTAGACAATATACGAAGATATCTTCCTCTTTCTCCATCAGGCAAGTCCCTTACAGTAGAAATAAATTGACGCACAGTATACATTTCTTGATCTTGTTTTTTCAAACTATCTTTTATCTTTCCTCGTGTTAAATTTGTTAGAGCAGGCGTATATTTATTTAAAAAATCCAAATACTTTTCAATTTCTTTGTCTGTGATATTTCCTAAATCAGATGGTGAAAACAGCTCTACTGATTCTCCCTGTTTTTTCGCTTCTTTTGATGATTCCTCTGCTATTTTTTCTAAGAAAATATCTGTAACATATTCTTTATCAAATTTATTTTCTTCACTATCCTTTAATAAACTAAGATATTCTTCTTCAATTTTTTGAGGCATTTTTGCTCTCATCATCTCATCTAATGGAATAATTTTCTCCATTGAATAAATACTCATTGCTCCATTACGCTCATGATACATAATAGCAAAATTTTTAGCAATTACTTTATACAATTCGCGTTTAACATCATCTGTCATTTCCTCCCCCACTAAACTATTTTGGATTTTCATCGATAGGATATCTTGTTGTTCAACTGTTTTTAGCGAATTATATAATTTTGTAAGTAATGTACAAGCCCCCTCTTTTTGTGCTTCTTCATTTTTTAATGTAGTAGCTACTTCTATCGCATCCTTCTGTGATAAATTGGAATTTTCTATTACATATAATGTTACAGCATCTGATGCTTCTTTTGCGATTGTCGCTGCTACATTAGCTGAAACTTGTGGAGAGTCTGTGGCTTTTCGTGCTGATTGATCTATTGCTCGTTGTGGAATTCGAGAATCGGCATTTACTCTTCTCATAATCACATCTCTATCCTCTGGATGTTCTGTTAATGCTCTTATGATTGTTTCTGCTTGTCTTTCTATTCGTTCTTCTGGTGTTAAGTTTTCATCTGTTGTTGGTTCTATAACCTGTTTTTCAACAATTTCCTCTACTGTTTTCCTTCCTAGAAACTTTTCTTGGAATCTTTTACCTAAATCTTTTAATTTCATTCTCTATCCCCTACTTTATTTCTTTTCCATAATAACTGTCTAATAAGATTTGTTTGATTTCTGATACTAATGGTACTCTTGGATTTGCAGTTGTACATTGATCTTCAAATGCTCTATCTGCTAACATATCTACTTTTGCTAAAAAGTCTTGCTCATCAATTCCTGCATCTTTAAATGATTTTGGAATATTCATATGTTCATTCATTTCTTTTATTTTCTCAATTAAACTGCTAATTCCTTCTTCTTGTGTTTTTGCTTTTAATCCAACTTTTTTCGCAATTTCATAATATTTTTTATCTGCTATAAAATATTCATATTTAGGGAATGAAACAAATTTTGTTGGTTTCGTACTATTGTATCTTACCACATATGGTAATAATATCGCATTAATTCTTCCATGTGGTAAATGGAATTCTGCACCAATTTTATGAGCAATTGAGTGGTTTACTCCTAAGAAAGCATTTGTAAATGCCATACCTGCAATTGTACTAGCATTATGCATTTTTTCACGTGCTAATTTATTTGTTCCATCATCATATGCTTGTTCTAGATATTCAAATACCAATTCTACTGCTTTTTCTGCTAACCCATCTGTATAGTCTGATGCCATATTAGAAACATAAGCCTCTAATGCGTGTGTTAACACATCCATACCTGTATCTGCTGTAATAGATTTTGGTAAACTCATGACTAAGTCTGGATCTACAATAGCAACATCTGGTGTTAATTCATAGTCTGCTAATGGATATTTTTTATTTTTCTCTTTATCTGTAATAACAGCAAATGATGTTACTTCTGAACCTGTACCAGAGGTTGTTGGAATGGCTACCATTTGACATTTTTCTCCTAATTTAGGGAATTTATAAGTACGTTTTCTGATATCCATAAATTTCAATTTTAATCCTTCTGCATCTGCTTCTGGATGTTCATAGAATAACCACATTCCTTTTGCTGCATCAATTGGACTTCCTCCGCCTAATGCAATAATGACATCTGGTTTGAAGTTTTTCATAGCCTCTACACCCTTCATAATGGTATCAAATGATGGGTCTGCTTCTACTTCACTAAAAATTTCTGAATGTACATATTGTTGTCTATTTCTTAAATGATATAAAATTTTATCTACATATCCTAATTTTACCATTCCTGGATCTGTTACAATAAATGCTCTTTCAATATTTGGCATTTTCTCTAAGTAAGCAATTGAACCTGCTTCAAAATATATTTTTTCTGGAACTTTAAACCATTGCATATTAACCCTCCTATTTGCAACTCTTTTTACATTAATTAAGTTTACTGATGATACATTGGCTGTTGTAGAATTTCCACCAAATGAGCCACAACCTAATGTTAATGATGGCATATTGGTATTATATATATCACCGATTGCTCCATGTGTTGATGGAGAGTTTACGATAATTCTTCCTGCTTTCATCGTTTCTGAGAATTTCAAAATCGTATCTTTATTTTCAGAATGGATAACTGCTGAATGTCCTAATCCACCAAATTCTAGCAATTTTTCTGCTAATGGTATTCCTTCGTTTTCATCTTTTACTACATAATATGTTAGTACTGGACTTAATTTTTCTTTAGAAAATGGATATTCTTTTCCAACTCCTGTTTCAGGAACAACAATTACTTTTGTGTCTTCTGGAATTTCAAATCCAGCTTCTTTTGCAATTGTATGAGGATATTGTCCTGGTACATGTGATTTTAATTTGTAATCTCCACTTTCTGTTTTTTCAAACATACCATTTACTAGTTTTTCTTTTTCTTCTTTATTCACAAAATAGCATCCTGCTTTTTTCATTAATTCTTCAAACCTTTTTTGAAGTTCCTTATCAATAATAACAGCTTGTTCTGATGCACAAATCATTCCATTGTCAAATGCTTTTGACATGACTAAATCATTTACAGATGTTTCTAATTTTGCTGTTTTATCAATATAGCATGGAACATTTCCAGGTCCTACACCCAAAGCTGGTTTACCACAAGAATAAGCGGATTTGACCATGCCTGTCCCTCCAGTTGCTAAAATTAAGTTAACATCTGGATGATTCATTAACAATCTTGTTGCTGTAACACTTGGTTTATCAATCCATAAAATACAATTTTCTGGTGCTCCTGCTTTTACAGCTGCATCCCTTAAAATTGTTGCTGCCTCTACACTACATTTTTGTGCAGATGGGTGGAATCCAAATATGATAACATTTCTTGTTTTAGCTGATATAATAGATTTAAACATCGTTGTTGATGTTGGGTTTGTAACAGGTGTTACGCCTGCTATAATTCCAACTGGTTCTGCAATTTCTACATAGTCATCCTCTACATTTTCATCTATAATCCCTACTGTTTTTTCATATTTGATACTATGATATATATATTCTGTCGCAAACATATTCTTTGTAATCTTGTCTTCATAGATACCTCTTCCTGTTTCTTCTACTGCCATTTTTGCTAGCCTCATATGATTTTCAAGTCCTGCCATTGCCATTGCCTTTGTAATGTTATTGACTGTTTCTTGGTCTAATTTTAAATATTCTTGAGATGCTACCTTAGCTTTTTCTACTAAGTCATTAATCATTTGTTCAATCTCTTTTTCTTCTTTTACATTATCACTCATAAATACCCTCCTCTTCGAGCATTATCTATTTGCTCTATGTTTTATAAAACCTTTTATTCTCTTCTTTAAAAGATTCCAATAAGTCTATTATATATAATTGGAATGAAATGTCAATAATATCCAAAAGATATTTTGCAGTTTTTTTGACAAAAAAATACAAGCCCTTTTATGCTTGTACTTTATTTTTTATATAAATATTCTTGTGGATTTACCGTTTCTCCATTGACTCTAATTTCCAAATGTAAATGTGGTCCTGTTGAATTACCTGTTGAACCAACTGCTGCTATCACATCTCCAGCTTTCACTGTGTCTCCTTTCTTTACATACATTTTACTTGTGTGTGCATACCAAGTTTCTACACCATTTCCATGATCTACTTTTACTAGATATCCATAAGATCCACTGTATTCTGCACTAATAACTGTACCATCTGCTACAACTTTTATGTCTGTACCAGTTACTGCTGAAATATCTAAACCTGTATGTGTAGATTTTCTAATAGAACTACTTACCCCATATCTAGAAGTAATCTTTCCTTGAATTGGCGTTACAGCTAATTTAATACCATTAATGCTTGGTAACGCATTCCATTTTTTCTCTTCTTCTTTTTGTTGTTCTATCTCTTCTATGGTACTTTGCACTGTTTCTTCCACATTTACTTTTGCTACTTCTAAATCTGATGTATCAACTTCTTCTACATTTTGTGTATATTTTTCTACAACACTTAAATTAATTTCTCCACTATCATTTTCTTTTTTAATTTCATTTACTAATTCTTCTGCCTCTTCACTTGTATTTACCTTTTCAACAACGGTTTCTTGTACAGCTATTTCATAATATTTATACGTAACCGTTATTTCATCTTTTAACTCTTCTACAAATGTTTCCTCCTCTGTATTTTCTGTTCTACTTATTAACTTTAACTCATATTCTGGTTGTTCCTTTAGCGTAATACCTTCCACTGTTTTATTGGTATTTTCTGTGATTTCTTGTTTTAATGCTTCTTCTAAAGCTTGTTTATTATCTACATAACCAATTTCTTCACCAGAAATACTTACTTTATACATTGGTTTATATTTTATTAAAATTATCGCGATAATAATCCCCAAAGCAATCATCGTTATGTTAAAAAATTTTAGAAGTTCTTTTGTATAAAATTTTAGTTTCTTGTTTAAAATAAACTTCACTCTCCTTTATATTTTTTACGCGACTAATCTATATTATACTATATATTTTGGCTTTTTTCAAACTTTGTATACATAATCCTGGATAAAAAAGCAAAATTATTCAGAATTTCTTTAATTCTTACCTGCTTATTCATATTTTTTCTCACAAAATCTCTTTTTTACTAATTTTTTCTTCATTTTACATATACTCCCACATTATATATCTCTATTTTCAGCTTTTAATCGGAAATCCTTGACTTTTTTCATATATTATTATATAGTATTTCCGTAGACTATATGGTAAACATATACTTTGTATTTGTTTGGAATTAAAAAAATTAGGAAGGTGATATATATGGCTTTAGATTATAATATTATTGGTCAAAGAATTAAACAAGCAAGGCTTGCTAAAAATTATACACAAGAAGAATTATCTGAAAAAATAGATGTTTCTGTTGCATTTTTAAGTAGAGTTGAAAGAGGTAATTCTCATATTAATTTAAAAAGATTAACACAAATTTGCAATTTGCTAGATGTTACAGAAGGATATATTCTAAGCGGTACTTCTAGTGATTCAGAAAATTATCTATCTAAAGAATTCTCTGACCTTCTAAGTAGCTGTCCTGCACATAAACAAAGATTAATTTATAAAATCGCTAAAGACATTGCAGAATCTGATGTTTAAAACCAATATTTAAAAATATTGGTTTTTTGTTGCATTTACAACAGATTTTTTTACATTTTATTCATATGATACATTTAATCAATATATGAATAATGGAATTTATCTATTATCTTTATACCAAAGATACTGTATTTATCATTACTTGAATCATACCATCATTATTTTTCTTAAAATCGACATTTTTTTACAAGTTTATAAAATTATTTTGATTTTCAATTGATTATATTTCATACATGTGGTATTATATTATGTGGTCAAAAAGATAATAATAAAAAAAGAAAGATAAAATGAATGTATTGATAATGATTATTCATTATATTCTATTTTATTCTTAAATAAGGAGGTTTTTTAATATTATGAAATTTGAGCAATGGAATGGATTTGAAAAAGGTGATTGGCAAAATGAAATTAATGTAAGAAACTTTATTAAAAAAAATTATACACCTTATGAAGGAGATGCTACTTTTTTAGCTGGACCTACAAATAAAACAAAAAAATTGTGGGACGAGGTATTAGAACTTTATAAAAAAGAAAAAGCTTCTAAAGGTAGTGTACTAGATATAGACACCAAAACAGTTTCAGATGTCAATGCACATAACCCTGGATACATTGATAAAGATTTGGAAGAAATCGTAGGGCTTCAAACAGATGCTCCTTTGAAAAGAGCCATTATGCCTTATGGAGGAATTCGTATTGTTGAAAAGGCTTGTGAAGCTTATGACAAAAAAGTAGATGAAGAAGTTGAAAACATTTTCCATCATTATAGAAAAACACATAATGATGGTGTATTTAGTGTTTACACGCCAGACATCAGAGCTGCTAGAAGTTCTCACCTTATTACTGGTTTACCTGATGGATATGGTAGAGGAAGAATTATCGGTGATTATAGAAGAGTTGCACTTTATGGTGTTGATGTGTTAATTGAAGAAAAGAAAAAAGACTTAGATATGTTAGATGTTGATTGTTTAACTGAAGAAGTCATTCGTGAAAGAGAAGAAATTAGCGAACAAATTAAAGCATTAAATGATTTAAAAGCAATGGCTGCAAAATATGGTTTTGATATTTCTAAACCTGCCAATAACAGTAAAGAAGCTGTTCAATGGTTATATTTTGGATATTTAGGATCTATAAAATCCCAAGATGGTGCTGCGATGAGTCTTGGTAGAACTTCTACTTTCTTAGATATTTATTTTGAAAGAGATTTAGCAAATGGAAGTATTACAGAAGAAGAAGTGCAAGAAATTATGGACCATTTCGTTATGAAATTAAGATTGGTTCGTTTCTTAAGAACACCTGAATACAATGCCTTATTTAGTGGAGATCCTGTATGGGTAACAGAAAGTATTGGCGGTATGGGAATTGATGGAAGAACTTTAGTTACTAAAAACTCTTTTAGAATTCTTCATACTTTAGAAAATTTAGGACCAGCTCCAGAACCAAACTTAACAGTTTTATGGTCTGTAAATTTACCAGATGGATTTAAAAGATATACATCAGATTTATCTATTAAAACATCTTCTATTCAGTATGAAAGTGATGATTTAATGAGAATCACCTTAGGAGATGATTATGGAATTGCTTGTTGTGTTTCTCCTATGAAAATCGGTAAACAAATGCAATTCTTTGGAGCAAGAGCAAATTTAGCAAAAACTTTATTATATGCTATCAATGGTGGTAGAGATGAAATCTCTGGAAAACAAATCACACCAAAATTTGCTCCAATTACATCAGAATATTTAGACTATGATGAAGTCATGGAAAAATTCAAACAAATGATGGATTATGTAGCAAAAATTTATATCAAAGCATTAAATGCCATTCATTATATGCATGATAAATATTGTTATGAAGCAATTGAAATGGCACTTCATGATAAAGATATATTAAGAACAATGGCTTGTGGTATCGCTGGTTTATCTGTTGTTGCTGATTCTCTTTCTGCTATTAAACATGCAAAAGTAAAAGTTATCAGAGATGAAACTGGACTTGCTACTGATTTTGAAGTAGAAGGAGATTTCCCTAAATTTGGTAATGATGATGAAAGAGTCGATCGTATTGCAGTTGATATTGTTAAAACTTTTATGAATAAATTAAGAAGATATCCAACTTATAGAAATTCTAAACACACTTTATCTATTCTTACAATCACTTCAAATGTGGTTTATGGAAAGGCTACAGGAAATACACCTGATGGAAGAAGAATGGGGTCTCCATTCGGACCTGGTGCTAATCCACTACATGGAAGAGATACCAATGGTGCTTTAGCTGTTATGAACTCTATTGCAAAATTACCATTTGATTCTGCTGAAGATGGAATTTCTTATACCTTCTCTATCACACCTAAAACATTAGGAAAAGATGAAGATACAAGAATTACTAACTTAGTAAATATGCTAGATGGTTATTTTAAACAAACAGGTCATCACATTAATGTCAACGTTTTTGATAGAAGTTTATTAGAAGATGCTATGGAGCATCCAGAAAATTATCCTCAATTAACGATTAGAGTTTCTGGATATGCTGTAAACTTTACAAAATTAACAAGAGAACAACAATTAGATGTTATTAATAGAACAATTCATGAAAGAATTTAAGATTTAAAGGGATTAAAGAAAAATTCTTTAATCCCTATTTTTATGGTAAAGGTTAAAGTATTTTTATGAAAATACTATTCTTTAACAAAAACTTTTTGTTTTATTAGCATAGGTTAAATAAAGGAGCTATTATGGAAAATAATAAAAACTCTCAAAATAATGAAAAAGATATAAGATATTATGCAAAAGTACATTCAATAGAGACCTTTGGTGCAGTTGATGGTCCAGGAATTCGCTTTGTATTATTTCTTCAAGGATGTCATTTACAATGTAAATATTGCCACAATCGTGACACTTGGGATATGAAAGAAGGAACATATCAATCTGTTGATGATATTTATAAAATGATTTTAAAATACAAAAATTACATTACCCCAAATGGTGGTGTTACTGTTTCTGGTGGAGAACCTTTATTACAAGTCAAATTTTTAATAGAATTATTTACAAAGTTAAAAAAGAAAAAAATTCACACTTGTATTGATACCTCAGGAATGGTAGCATTAACAGAAGATGTCAAGCAGTTACTAGGTCTAACTGATTTAGTTTTATTAGATATTAAACATATTGATAGTGGAAAGTGTAAAAATTTAGTAGGATTTGATAACAAATTAGAATTAGAATTTGCAAAATACTTAAGTGACAATCATATACCAATATGGATTAGACAAGTATTAGTTCCTGGCTATACAGATGATGAAAAAGATTTACGAACATTAAAAAAATTTATTTCTACTTTAGATACAGTTCAAAAAATAGAAATTTTGCCATATCACAGTATTGGTAAATATAAATGGACAAAATTAGGATTGAAATATGATTTAGAAACCATTACAGATGCTACGAGTGATGATGTAAAACGTGCAAAAGCAATTTTAGGAATTAGCTAAAAGGGAATTTGGGGACGGACTCATTTTTCCCTTTTTTATATTCTATATTTTTTGAATTTTTACTGATATCAAAAAAGGGAAAAATGAGTCCGTCCCCAAATTCCCTTTTTGTTACATTCCTAACAATTTTAATTCAACATTTTCCATTTTGTATTTTCCTTGAACTAGCTTAAATTCTACTAACGTGTCTTCTAATGTTTCTTTATTTTGTCTTAAATCTGTTGTAAAATATAACTTGATTTGTGAAATTTCTAGATTATTTTTTACAATTTCTTTAAATGTCTCTGCCATATGTTTTTCATCTTCACATATTAAAATTAATTGTGGCATTGCGACAAACCCTGAGTCTCCTAGCACATAGTTTTCATAGAATTCTTTATATAGTCTCATTCTTTCTACAAGTTTTTTCTCCCAATCTGGCTCTCTTCTGATAACTTCAAAAACAAATTGAATTGATTTTTTATTCTTTGTAAGTTTTACTGCCCCACCACTTGCTTTAAATAGCTTTCCTGAAATTTTGGCCGTGATGGCTGGTTTTACGATATAACTATCAAATGCTTTTACTTTTCTTAAATATGCAATTAATGTTTGGTTTCCAGCTAGTCTCTTTTTTATCATTGGTACGGGTTTTGTATTATCAGATGGTTGCCACTTACAATCAATTTCTTTAGAGTTTAATAAATATTTTCCCATCTTTTCTAAACAATAAATTCTATAGATTCCTTTACCTTCATCAGAAGTAAAGTAATATCTTGTTAATATTTTAGATTTTACTAGTTGGTCTAGTTTGTTATTTAATTTATCTTGTGACTTAGGGTCAATTCCTTTGATTTCTAGCATTTGATACAATTGTCTTGATGTGATAAATTCAAATTCATTCACTAAGTCTAAAATTGCAAAATGGATTTCATTGATATGTCCTATATTAATCTTATGTACGATTTGGTTCATTGACACATATCCATCTTTTCCGTCGAAAGTTTTAATTTCACCTTCTCTAATAGCAAATGGAGATACTTGTGCCTTGATTTCATTATCTTTTACCATTTTTATTTTCCCTCCTATAAATTTAGAATTATCTATATTTTTTATAATAAACCACTTATTGTTCAATTAACAATTTTACTTTTTTCTTTTCTTTATCTATTTTTTTGATATATACATCTACTTTTTGCCCATATTGATATCCTTCTTCATATTCTGCCATTCCCACTAAGTTTGGTGTTAATTCGATAAAAATACCATTTTTATTTTTTTCTGTTTCTCGAATAATTCCTCGTACTTTCATTCCAGAAGTGAAATTTTTAATGTTTTCTTCCCATGTTCCTAAGGTCTCTTTATATGACAAACTAACTTTTCCTGTATATCTATCTATACATTTTACCACAACATTTACTTTTTGTCCAATTTTTAGCCTTTCATAGGGTGTTTTGATTCTCGCTACAGATAAATCTTCTATATGTGCTAGTCCAACAACACCGCCTCCAATTTCAATAAATGCTCCATATGGTCTAATATTTTTTACAATTCCTGTAACATTTTCACCAACTTGCATATCTTTTTTTATATATTGCAGAGTTTCTTGTTGAACACTTTTTCTAGATAGAAATACTGTATTAGCATTTTCAATGTTTTCTATTTTAAATTGTACATATTTATGCACTTTTCCTGTACATAATCTTTCATCTGGCAAGCCATCTTGACTATTTTCTACTTCACTTCTTGGGATAATTCCCTCTATGTTATTCCCTAATTCAATATGTAAGTTATATTTTTCATCACAGCTTTTTACAATTCCTTGAATGGTTTTATTTTCTTGTTGATATTTTTGTATCTTTTGTAAGTTTAGATTTTCTATCTCTTCATTCCAACCTTCTGGCACAAATCGAAATGTATTCATTTGTTTTCTCCTTCATCTTATGTGTTTTAGCATATTATATAGTTTATTAAAAATTTTTTCAATGTTTTTTTATGACTTTATCAAAATAATACAATTATTTGATACTTTTTGCTTATTTAACTCTATTTCTGAACTACTAATATCTCAATATATAAATCTTTTTCAAAATACATTTTAACATTATATCATTTATATATCATCTTGAATATATGTAGATATATCTTTTAATCAAAATATGTACTAATCTCTTCTAGTCCTTCAAAATCTTTTTGTCTACAAATATCATATACAACAATTGAGACAGAATTTGATAAATTTAAAGAACGTAAAGTTGGTCTCATAGGAATTCGAATCGTTTTATCTATATATTTTTGTAACACATCTTCTGGCAATCCTTTTGTTTCTTTTCCAAATAACACAAAAATTTCTTCCATATTTTTAAAATTAGGTTCAGAATATACATGTTTTCCCTTTGTGGTTACAAAAAACATATGATGATTTTCTGGTTGATATGTTTTTAAGAATTCTTTAAAAGATATATGCTCCTCGATATCTAACTTGTCCCAATAATCTAATCCTGCTCTTTTGACAGCTTTTTCTGAAATGCTAAATCCTAAAGGATGTACCAAATGTAGTTTAGCACCAATTGCTGCGCAGGTTCTTGCAATATTTCCTGTATTTTGTGGTATTTCTGGTTCTACTAATACAACATGTAATTTCATTTTTCATTACTCCCTTTATGTTTTCTTGGATACGCCAAAAAGAGGTCTTATTTCATTTTGGATATACAAATTTCTTGGTTAAATCGTTATTTTTCTCTTAGGTCTGTCCCTTTTGGACAATTTTTGTCCATTTTGGCATGTCCCTAACGTATCAATTTTTGCCTTACATATTCATATAATATAACACCTGTTGCAACAGAAGCATTTAAACTTTCTGTTTTTCCAAGCATAGGTATTTTTACTTTTTTATCTGCTATGTTTTGTATTTTTTCTTCTACTCCATTTGCTTCATTTCCTATCACAATTACTTTTTTCTTGTAATCAATATCATAAATACTATTATCTGTTTGTAATGATGTTACAACAATTTGGAATTTATGTTTTTTGATTTGTTTCAATGTCTTTTCTAAATCTTCACATTCGATAATTTTGACCCTAAATATGGCTCCCATTGTTGAACGTACTACTTTTGGATTATAGCTATCTGCTGTTCCTTTTGATACTAAGATTTGGTTGATTCCTATACTATCCACTGTTCTTAAAATGGTTCCTAAGTTTCCTGGGTCTTGAATATCATCTAGTGCAACAATGATATCTTGTGTAGCATCAATTTCCTGCATTTCAGCACCTGCAACCATTGATTTGGTTGCATTTTTTTCTACAATGGCTAATATCCCTTGTGGATTGGTTACATCTGTTAAACTTTCAAATAATTTGCTTGTTACATAAACACATTCTTGTTTGGCAATTTCATACATAAGGTCTTTTGGGATATTTGATGTTTTTTCACAATCATCACAAATTACCACTTGCTTGATATTTGCTTTTTCATTGATGGCTTCTTCTATAATCTTAATACCTTCAATGATATATTCATTATTTAAATCTCTATATTTTTTATCTTTTAATTTTTTAATGTGTTTGATAAATTCATTATCTTTACTTGATATTACTTGCATAAATGCCTCCAGTTTTATCTATACATATATCATTTCCATTTTGACAAATTTTATGATATTTCTATTTCATTTTTATTAATTCATATTCAGAACTTCCCAAGCCAATTTTTTCTCCATGTTCAATTTGACTTTCCCAATTTGTATCAGGGTGATTGATATGAAAATGGTCATGTCCTTCCACTTGTTTATCCATATTTTCTCCTAATGCACTATTATGAAATACCTCTTGCTTGTTAACTAAATCTGCACAAGCTTTGTCTAATGCTACCATATCAAATGAAGCTAACATACCAATATTAGGAACAATCGGTGCATCATTTTCTGCATGACAATCACAGTTTGGTGAAACATCACAAATTAAACTAATATGAAATTGTGGTCTATCTTTTACAACAGCTAATGCATATTCTGCCATCTTTTTATTTAAAATATCTGCTGATTCGTCATTTGGTGATTTAATCGCATCAAAATTACAGATTCCGATACATCTACCACATCCCACACATTTATTATGATCTATCACTGCTTTCCCCTCTTCATTATATGAAATCGCACCATGTGCACAAATTTTAATACATTGTTTACACTTCTTGCATTTTTCTAAAATGACTTCTGGTTTTCCACTACTATGCATCTCCATTTTTCCAGCTCTTGAACCACAACCCATTCCAATGTTTTTAATTGCTCCACCAAAACCTGCTCCTTCATGTCCTTTGAAATGGTTTAAAGATATGACAATATCCGCATCCATAATGGCTCTTCCAATTTTTGCAGATGTTACATATTCTCCATCAATATCTACATAAGTTTCATCTGTTCCTTTCAGACCATCTGCAATTATCACATGACAACCTGTTGAAAATGGACTAAACCCATTCACATATGCTGCCTCCAAATGGTCTAGTGCATTTTTTCTTCCCCCAACATATAAGGTATTGCAGTCTGTTAAAAATGGCTTTCCTCCTAGTTCTTTTACTACATCTGCCACCACTTTTGCATAATTTGGTCTTAAATATGCTAAGTTTCCTGGTTCTCCAAAATGAATTTTGATAGCAACATATTTATTTTTAAAATCAATATTTTCAATTCCTGCTTTTTTCATTAATTTTTCTAATTTTTGTAATAAGTTATATCCTGGTCTTGCTCTAAAGTCTGTAAAATATACTTTTGATTTTTCCATATAAATTCCTTCTTTCATATACTTAGTACTTAATATGTTTAGTAGAAATGTAGTATAAATTAATTCTTTATAATGCAAAAACAATCATACACTAATTTCTATTTGTATGATTGTATTTTATAACTTTTTTTGCATTTTAGCAATATTTTTCTTATATATATTATTTCATATATATTAGATTTTATCTTATTGTGAGACATATACGAAATCCGTTGCCACTAGGACTACCATTATATCCTGCAGTAGTAGCAAAGGTAAATAAACCTACATTCGTATTTTTATAATATCCTCCTCGTTGAAAAAACGGAAATGCATCTCCATCTTTAATACCTACAAATCGAGATAATACTGAATACCATGAACCAGTTTCACTTTCTGATGTTGATGTCTCTGTTGTTGCATCTCCAAATATTCTATTTATATTTACATTATAATTATCTGTTGAACTATTTGAAGTCGCCATCTGATACACTGTTGCGTATTTTGTGCTTTCTTTTTTATTATTTGTTTTATTATCTATTGAGGCAAATGAATTCCCATATGTCTGAGTAGAATCTGCAACATAGCTTGCTATATATTCATATGCCCCTCCTACCATATCATATATTCCATATTCATTTCCTGTTGTGCTTTGTAATTTGTTTTTTGATGGTGTTGCTCCACTTGCTCCTCCAGTATAATAACCACTACTACTATTTTTTGTTATTGCTGTTCCATTTCTTCCATATTTACTTTCTGTTAAATATGCTACTACTCCCCATTCACTATTTTTCATCAGATGGCTCTCTTTATCTCTATCATAGTCATATCCTTTGGTATACATTGTTCCTATTGTTGTACTCCTATAACTGGTTACTCCTGGTATTGATTTTATTGTTGTACCACTTTGGCTCACCTCATATTTAGCTACCCATATTCCTTCTAATTTACTATCCCATTCTCCTTGTGAAAATCCTGTTAAAGTACCATTTTCAAATACTGGATGTACTCTTAATTTATTTTTTCCTACTGCTACACCTGTTACAGGTTCTCCTAAATCACTTGGTGTTTTTCCTTCTATATTTACAATTCCTCTTGCATCACTATATCCTACAATTCCTTCTGTTTTTGTGTTATCTGCTCTATATGCTTCTTTATGTTCTGGCGTATCAAAATATATAATTCTATATGCATATCTTGGTATCCATACCCAATAACTACCATCTTTTGTTTTTGCATTTGCCCAATGGCTTGTTCCTCCTGATGCTGTTGTTCCAGCTTGTACTGTATATTGATACCAGTTATTTTCATCAAATTCTGCTTCTCCTTCTTCTATTTCTGTTCCATCTTCTTCCCAATATACTTTTTTCATATCACTTGTCATTTTTGGCTCATTTGGTGTTGTTGCTATATCATAACTTGTACCAGTTAAAAATTCTATCTCTATTAGCCCATTTGCTCTTGTAAAGGCAGGTTCTTTTGATACTTCTGGGGTTTTTTCTGGCTCTCTTATTGTATATTCTGTTACATTTCCCATTTTGTCTACAAAATAACTTCTCCCATTATCATAATTTTCTGTTATGGTTACAATGTATCCTTCCGTTCCCTCTTCATTTGTTCCTGGCTCTACTATATATTTTCCATCAGTAAAATATTCTCCTAATTCTTTTTCCAAATTTTCTTGAATAACTTCATCTCCATCTGCTTTTGCTAGCGCTCCTAGCGCAGATAGCTCCACTTTTTCCTTTTCATCTGCTAGTTCTGTTTTCTCACTTGCTTCACTCGCTTTTGCTAATATTCCATTTTCCCCTGTTAGTGTTGCAATTGTTACGCCTGCTAATATAAGTAACACAATAATAGTTATGACTAATGCAATTAACGTAATCCCATTATCTATTTTACTTTTTTGTCTCTTTATTTTACTCAACCTTTTAAATCCCCCTTCTTTCGTTTTTTATTTCTACATAGTTTTCCTTTGTTTTACATTTTTGTAAATACTATTTGTTTCTTATTATTTCTACTTATATGATAATCTATTCCTTTTTATTCTACTTACTTTGTATAAATAAGTCAATATATTGTCGTATTATATTTCCGCTTTTTTACTTGAATTTCAATACTCTAGGAACATACAGTACTTTTCAAAACATTGGTATTTTAAGCTTATAAGGTTTTTACTATTTTAAAAACGCTTTTAATTCTTAAATTTTATATATGTTTTTTTCTTAATTTTTTTCGTATCTTTTTATTGACTTTATTAATCTATATTGTTAAAATTTAGATGTAAAAAATGTTCCTAGAGTATTGAAATCTACGAACATTTTTATTTTTTAATGTATTTGAACTATAAATTCTCTTTCTATTTTTAAGTCATTTTTTTATTTTTACCTAGTCGTATTCATAACAATTATTAGCAAAAATAGGTACTCAATTTTAATTTTGAATACCTATTTTTATTAAATTATATCATGAGACATAACTTCAAATATATTAAACTATATTAACTTAGTCATTCTGTTTTTTAATAAATTTAAGAACTCTGTTACATCATTCAAAATCTTTATTTCGTTATCTGTACCAATTTCTAAAGTAATCATAGGTTTAATCCCTGCTGAAAATTTTAATCTGTTTCCATATTCTTTCACTAATTCTACCACATCATATTCAAATTGACTTTCTTCAAAAGTAAAAACAACCGCTGTTTTCTTGCTTGCAATTTTAGAAATATGAAATGTTTTTGCTAAATATTTAATTCTTGCAATATCAATCAAATTCTCTAATTCAGCTGGCATGTTACCAAATCTATCAATAATTTCATCAATCACATTTTGAATATCCTCTTCATTTTTACATAACGCAATATCTTGATAAATTTCAATTTTTTGATTAGCATCTGAAATATAGTCATCTGGAATATAGCTTGTAACATTCAAATCTATTTGAATATCTACCTCTGGTTTTATTTCAATTCCCTTCATTTCTTTGATAACTTCATCTAATAAGTTACAATATGTATCATAACCAACTTGCTCCAAATGTCCTGATTGAATTTCTCCTAGTAAACTTCCTGCTCCTCTAATTTCTAAATCACGCATGGCAATTTTAAAACCTGAGCCAAACTCTGTAAATTCTTTGATTGCTTTTAATCTTTTATCTGCTACTTCTGATAACAATTTGTCTCGTTTATAAGTAATATATGCATAGGCTTGCCTATCACTTCTTCCTACTCTTCCTCGTATTTGATATAACTGTGCTAGTCCCATTCTATCTGCATTTTCAACAATAATGGTGTTCGCATTTGGAATATCAATTCCAGATTCCAAAATAGTTGTACATACCAATACATTTGATTTCTTTTGAATAAAATCATTCATAATTTCTTCAATCTGGTTTCCTGACATTTGTCCATGTGCATAAGAAACTTCAGCCTCTGGTACTAATCTTGATATCTCATCCGCTTTCCTTTGGATATTTTCCACATTGTTAAAGATATAAAATACTTGACCATCTCTTTCTAATTCCTTGGTTATTGCTTCTTTTATGACTTCTTTATCATATTCTAATACATAGGTTTGTACAGGTCTTCTATTTTGTGGTGGTTCATATATAACAGACATATCTCTTACTCCCACAATAGACATATGTAATGTTCTTGGAATTGGTGTGGCTGTCATTGTTAACACATCCACATTGGTTTTATATTGTTTAATCTTTTCTTTATCTTTTACACCAAATCGATGCTCTTCATCGATAATGAGTAATCCTAAGTCTTTAAATTCCACATCTTTGCTAAGGATTCTGTGTGTTCCAATAACAACATCTACTTCTCCCAATTTTAAACCTTTTATCACTTCTTTTTGATATTTTGCAGATTTAAATCTGTTTAGAATTTCTACTTTTATAGGATATTCTTTCATTCTTTCTTTAAATTCTTGATATTGTTGTTCTGCTAAAACGGTTGTTGGTGCTAAATATGCCACTTGTTTTTGGTCCATAACCGCTTTAAATGCTGCCCTTATAGCTACTTCTGTTTTACCATATCCAACATCCCCACATAATAATCTATCCATTGGTTTTGGCTCTTCCATATCTTTTTTAACTTCTTCTATGCAACGTAGTTGGTCATCTGTTTCTTGGTATGGAAATTTTGATTCAAATTCATTTTGCCAAGGGGTATCTTTACTAAAGTTAAATCCTTGTGATTTTTCTCTCTTAGCATATAATTCGATTAATTCTGTTGCCACTTCTCGTAAATTTTTCTTGACCCTTGTTTTGGTATTTTCCCATTCTTTGCTTCCTAATCGATTAATCTTAGGACTGATTTTGTCTCCACCTACATATTTTCGAATCATATCCATTTGATTGGTTGGTACATATAAAATATCATCATTTTTGTATTTAATTTTAATATAGTCTTTAATGGTTCCATCTGCTTTAATCGTATTGACACCAATATAGATACCAATTCCATAGGTTTTATGAACGACATAATCTCCTATTTTTAAATCAGCAAATACAACCTTTTCACCTTCACTATATGCGGAATGAACTGCTTTTCTTTTTCTCTTTTCCCCACTAATCAATTCATCTGCTGAAATAACTAATTGATTAATTTCATAATTTTCAAAACCAGAAGATATTTTCCCAATTCCTATGGTAACAACTTTTTCGACTGTTTTTACCACAATGGTTTTGTCTAATTTTTCTTCTATGTTACAAATAATATTTTCTTTTTCTAGGATTTCCTTTAATTTTTTTGCCTTTTCTTTATTCTCTACTAAGATATATACACTCTTTTTTTGCTTTAAGGCTTCTTTCAATTCTTGGAATAGATTTTCAATCTCACTTTTATAAAAGTTAACTTCTCGATATTGGAAAACATATTTTTCTGCTTGTTTATTGGTTATACTATCTTGTTTTTCTAAATAAATTAAGTTTCTTTTTCCATTTTTTAAACTGTCTTCAATTTCTTCATATTCAGCTGTGTTTTCTAAACTTTGAGGAATCATTTTTCCTTTTTCTATCAAAGCATTAAATAAATTTTTTCTATCTTGTTTTATATTGTCTGTTCTTTGTTCTATTTTTCTTTCTTCATCTAATGCAATAATATATTTATCAGATAAATAGTCTAATAAAGTAACAGAATGTGTATAGAAACAATCAAAATATTTATCCATTTTACTGATATAGTTCCCGCCAATAATTTGCTCTATATCTTCTTCTATAATTTCTTCTTGTTTTTCATTCATGCTTAAATTTTTAATCTGTTCACATACTCGGTCTATCGGTTGTTCTAATATATATTCATGCGCTGGATAAATCTCTACTTTTTCTAAAGTGTTAATAGACCTTTGGCTAACGATGGCAAAATTTCTAATAGAGTCTACTTCATCTCCCCAAAATTCTATTCTAACACCAATTTTATCAGAAACAGAAATATCTAAAATACCACCTCTAATGCTAAATTGCCCTCTTCCTTCTATTAAATCACATCTCACATATCCTAAATTGACTAATGTTTTCTTTATATCTTCTAAAGAATAGATATCTCCTACTTTAAAATGTAATAGATTTTTAAATAGAACTTCTTTTGGCGGTAATTTTTGCATTAAAGCTTCTATTGTTGTCACAATGATTGGATTTCTTTTTTCTCTTATTTTACTTAATACTTCTATTCTTTCATATGGCAAATCTTTGCTTTCTGCAATATAGTCATATGTGACAATTTCCTTTTTAGGGAAGATGTCTCCTCTATCTGTAAAAGCTTTTATATTGTTGACAATTTCTTTTGCTTGAATCTCATTATATGTAACAATAAGGATTGGTCTTTTGGCATATTCATTGATACCAGCTAATATTTCTACCATTCCTACGCCAGTTAAGCCCGATAACATAATCGGACTTTTTTCATTTTCAATTTGGTTTATTAATGTCACAAACTTTCCGAGATTTTCCAAGCTCTCCTAATATTGTATTCATTTTCTTCTCCTTGTTTGTTTGATTTTTATATTATACTACATTTTTTCAGAAAGATAAATAGTTTGCAACTACATTTTTTGATTATTTATTTGAACATTGGAGACATGTAAATCATTCCATTTTCTAGGAATAAATTGCTAAATATGGCATATACTAAACATTGTATAAAGGAGCG
Organism: uncultured Clostridia bacterium; assembly: GCA_944390535.1. Taxonomy (GTDB): domain Bacteria; phylum Bacillota; class Clostridia; order TANB77; family CAG-508; genus CAG-269. The sequence continues at coordinate 50,596 of CALXQV010000043.1, forward strand.
ATTTATTATGAATGATTACCCATTTATTCCCTATTACAATTTTGAAACTGTATGCAATCAGCAACCCATCACCTTTCCCCCTCAACATCAATCTGTTCAACCAGGTATAGAAAGTGAAATGAATCCACTTCCTATTTTTGATAATCAACACTATGTACCAAGTGGTAAATTGCAGGGAAAAGTCGCTATTATTTCTGGTGGTGATAGTGGAATTGGTAGAGCTGTTAGTGTTCTATTTGCAAAAGAAGGATCAGATATTGTTATTGTTTACTTAAATGAACATGAAGATGCTAAATACACCAAAGAAGTCATTGAATATTATGGCAGAAAATGTCTATTAATTGCATGTGATTTAAGAAAAGAAGAAGCCTCTAATCAAGTCATTACTGAAACTTTAAAAACCTTTGGCAAAGTCGATATATTAGTTAACAATTGTGGTGTACAATTCCCACAAAATAGTATATTAGATATTTCTAGTGAGCAATTAAAAAATACTTTTGAGACAAATATTTTTTCTTTTTTCTATCTAACAAAAGCTGTGCTTCCTTATTTAGAAAGCAATGCTAGTATTATTAATACTTCTTCTATTACAGCTTTTGATGGAAAGAAAAACTTGATTGATTATTCTGCTACAAAAGGCGCTATTACTGTTTTTACTAAGTCACTAGCCTTATCTTTAGCAGATAGTAACATACGTGTAAATGCTGTGGCACCTGGTCCTATTTGGACACCACTAATTCCTGCTTCCTTTACAGCTGAAGAAGTTTCTATTTTTGGAACAGAAACACCATTAAAAAGAGCAGGTCAGCCTTTTGAACTTGCCCCTGCTTATCTATATCTAGCTTCTGATGATTCTCGCTATGTTACTGGTCAAATTATTCATGTCAATGGTGGTACTATTGTGTAAACATTGGGAATGTGTCAAACCATTTCCAATGTTTACATTTTAACCACCAATTTATTAAATTTACTATGAATATAATTTTCTAACTTTGTCATAAATTCATCTGGTTTAATTTCTTTTTTTGCTACCATGTCTAATCCCTTTTCCCAACTAGCTGTTAATTTGGGATTTAACATATCTGGCATAGACTGCATAACAATATCATAGATATATTCTCCTTTTTGACTAGGTGTAATAATTTGTGTTTTACTATTAATTTCTATGTAATTAATTTTTTCCAATTTTTTGATAATTTCTCCTCTTGTTGCACTTGTACCAATTCCAGCACCTTTTATTTGTTCCCTCAATTCCTCTTCTTCTATTAATTTTCCTGCATTTTCCATTGCTAAAATAATAGAACCTGAGTTATATCTATTCGGTGGTGAAGTTTCTGCTTCCTTGATTTCAAAGTTTTTTATCAAAACCTCTTGTCCTTTTTTTAATTTTTTCAAAACCTCTAAATCTGATACTTTATTTTCACTATTTTCCTTTTCTTTATCTGTATTTTCCACATCTTGCTCACTATTTGTGGATTTCTTCTTTTTATTTTCTTTATCTACTGGTTTTAAGATTTCTAAAAATCCTTGGTTGATACATACTCTTCCACTTGTAGTAAAGGTTTCTCTTTTTTCTTTATCCATTTCTACTTCAATTGTTAATTGTATTTTATTGTATTCTGCTGGTGGATAGAAAATTGCTAAGAAACGTTTTACAATCACTAAATAAATATCTTTTTGCAACTGTGGTAAACCATCAAAATTTTCATATCCTTGTCCTGTTGGAATAATGGCATAGTGGTCTGTAATTTTACTATCATTCACATATTTTGTTTTTGCTAAATTCGTAGAATATTTTTCTTGTACCATTTTTTTAATATATCCTTGTATTTCTTCATCTTTACATCCTTTTGCAATTCCATTTAAGTTTTTATTGATTTCTTTACTAACTGCTGTTGATAACACCCTTGCATCTGTTCTAGGATATGTCACTAATTTTTTTTCATATAAATTTTGAATAATCTCTAATGTTTCATCTGGCTTTATTTTAAATCTCTTGGTACATTCATTTTGGATTTCTGCTAAGTTGAATAATAATGGGGCATTTTCTTTTTGTTTAGATTTTTTCAGTTCTGTTATAACTGCTTTTTTGTCACTTAACTGTTGTATAAATGCTTTGGCATCTGTTTCTTTTTTGAATCCTGTTTCATTATATAGTTTGGGAGATTCCCATACAATGGATTTTTCTGTTGCTTTCCAGTCTGCCTTAAAGGAAGCTTGTTCTTCTCCAAATTCTCCTATAATTTTATAATATTTTGTTTTTACAAAATTCCTTATTTCTCTTTCGCGAGATACCACCATTCCTAACACACAAGTCATAACTCTTCCAACAGAAATAGATGCCCTATCTTCTTGAATATTTTGGGCTAATCTTCTTCCAAATATGATAGATAACAGTCTAGAAAAATTAATTCCAATCAAATAATCTTCCTTTGCCCTTAAATAGGCACTATCTGATAAACTATCATATTCTGACATGTCTTTTGCTTCTCGAATCCCTCTTAAGATTTCTTCTTCTGTTTGTGAATCTATCCATACCCTTTTCATTTTTGCTTTTGGATTTGGTTTTGCCATCATAAACACAAGTCTTTGTATATATTCTCCTTCTCTTCCAGAGTCTCCCGCGTTATATATTTCTTCTATATCTTCTCTTTGTAATAATTGTTGTACAATATGAAATTGATTTTGTACTTGTGGTATAATTTCATATTTCCATTCCTCTGGAATAAATGGTAATGTATCTAATCTCCAAAGCTTTAATTTTTCATCATATTTTTCTGGATAACTCATAGTCACTAAATGACCTACACACCATGTAATAATCCAATCACTAGATTCTAAGTAACCATTTTTCCTGCTAGTTGTTATTTTTAATGCCTTTGCAAATTCCATTGCCACAGATGGCTTTTCTGTTATAATTAATTTCTTACTCAATGTAATCATCCTTTTATTTTTTCATTATATCGTGTTCAAATGTTATATCATATTTTTCTCGTTGGTTGAAATTTATTACCTATTTTTATTTTATTGTTTTCATATAATGAACAACTTTACGATATATGTTTTGATATTGCTCCATGGTTTCTGGATTATGAAACATAAATCGGTTATATATCTTTTCTATATAATTTTGTTGCTTGATAAATTCAATACTTTCTGGAAAGTTAAAATCAAAAATATAGGCAAAATGTCCCACTAAACTATCAGCACTTGTTTTTCTCTTATGATAATCAATTCTTCCATTTTCCATAAATTCTTTATAAATTTCTTCAGTAATGACATCATCTGATAAATCAGCTTTTTCCCAAGCTGTTTCTTTCTTCTCATATGTTAATATATTTAATATATCCATCTTATCACTATCTCTTACGATTTTGATATGTAATAACTCTCTAGTTGTTAGGTTATCTGGAATATCTAATTTATCTTTATTATGATAATAAATGGCATTTTTAATAATATGATCATATTGATTATCTTCTATAAATTTTCGAATCATTCCATCTTGTTTATTAAATAACACATGAACACCATATTCCCCATGATTTACACTTTTTTTATCATTAAATGTATTAAATTGCTTAATTTGTTCAAATCTTCCTATATCATGAAGCAATCCTATTAACTCTGCCAATTTTACATCTTCCTCCGCAAGTTCTAATTTTGTAGCTAATTTTTTGGCAACTTGTGAAACTCTTTCTATATGCTCAATTTTCATCTTTATTTTATCATTTTTCACATCATATGGTTTTACATATTCTGCAAATGCTTTTTTAGCTTTTAGAATATCTATCATGATTTTCACCTCGTTATGTATTCTATCATTTTCATTTTATTATTTCAATAGTTACAATTCAGTAACATTTAAGATACGGATTTCTCAATAATTCGCCTTTTTCTCTTGAAACTCTTAGTTTTTTGTTATATAATACGGGCTATATAACATTTGAAAGGACGGATAAAAATTATGTCTTATAACTTTAAAGAAATAGAAAAAAAATGGCAAGATAAATGGTATGCTGAAGGAACATTTAATGCAAAAGATGACTTCACAATGAAAAAATGGTTTGGATTAATTGAATTTCCATATCCATCAGGTCAAGGTCTTCATGTAGGACACCCTAGAAGTTATACTGCATTAGATATCATTGCTAGAAAAAGAAGAATGCAAGGATATAATGTATTATTCCCTATTGGATTTGATGCTTTTGGATTACCAGCTGAAAATTATGCGATTAAAAATCATATTCATCCAAAAATAACAACTGAAAAAAATGTTAATCATTTTAGAGAGCAATTAAAAGCAATTGGTTTCTCTTTTGACTGGTCAAGAGAAATTAACACAACTGACCCAGAATATTATAAATGGACACAATGGATTTTTATTCAATTATATAAACATGGATTAGCTTACAAGGCTACAATGCCAATAAACTTCTGTACAGGTTGTAAAGTAGGACTGGCTAATGAAGAAGTTGTCAATGGTGTTTGTGAAAGATGTGGTAGTCCTGTTGTTCAAAAAGAAAAAAGTCAATGGATGTTACGAATTACAAAATATGCCCAAAGATTAATTGATGATTTAGATGATGTTGATTATTTAGACAAAATTAAAGCACAACAAAAAAATTGGATTGGTCGTTCTGAAGGTGCTGAAGTTACTTTCAAAATAGCAAACTCTGATGAGACCTTAACTGTTTATACCACTAGACCAGACACTTTATTTGGTGCTACCTATATGGTTGTCGCTCCAGAACATCATATCATTGATAAACTTTCTGATAAAATTACCAATATGGATGAAATTGAAGAATATAAACATCAAGCATCTTTAAAATCTGATTTTGAAAGAGCCGAATTAAATAAAGAAAAAACAGGTTGTGAAATTAAAGGTATCAAAGCAATTAATCCTTTGACAAATGAAGAAATTCCTATTTGGATTTCTGATTATGTTTTAATTACTTATGGTACTGGTAGCATTATGGCTGTTCCTGGACATGATACACGTGACCATGAATTTGCTAAAAAATTCAATCTACCAATTGTTCAAGTCATTAAACCAATTGATGAAACAATCCCATGTGATATTAATGAAGAAGCCTTTACTGATGTAGAAACAGGTATATTAATCAATTCTGGATTTTTGAATGACTTACCTGTTATAGAAGCTAAGAAAAAAGTAATTCGCTATTTAGAAGATAAGCATATTGGTAAAAAACAAGTAAATTATAAATTGCGTGATTGGGTATTTTCTAGACAACGTTATTGGGGTGAACCAATCCCTATGGTTTATTGTGAAAAATGTGGTTGGGTTCCAATTCCAGAAAATGAATTACCTTTGAAATTACCTGATGTAGAAGATTATGAGCCAAGTGAAAATGGAGAATCTCCTCTAGCAAGACATACAGACTGGGTAAATACCATTTGTCCTCATTGTGGAGGAGAAGCAAAAAGAGAAACAGATACAATGCCTCAATGGGCTGGTTCTTCTTGGTATTATCTAAGATATATGGATGCTCACAATGATAAGGCTTTAGCTTCAAAAGAAGCTTTAGAATACTGGTCACCTGTTGATTGGTATAATGGTGGTATGGAACATACAACACTTCACTTATTATATTCAAGATTTTGGCATAAATTCCTATATGATATCGGTATTGTTCCAACAAAAGAGCCATATCAAAAACGTACTTCTCATGGAATGATTTTAGGAAGTAATGGAGAAAAAATGTCTAAATCTAAGGGAAATGTTGTTAATCCAGATGATATCGTTGATGAATTTGGTGCAGATGCCTTTAGAGTTTATGAAATGTTTATGGGACCTTTTGATCAAACTGCTCCATGGTCTATGGAAAGTATCAGAGGTTGCGCAAAATTTTTAGATAGAGTTTGGAATCTTCAAAATTTATTAGTAGATGGTGAAACCTATTCTCCAAAATTTGAAAAAGAAATGCATAGAGCAATTAAAAAGGTATCTAATGATATTGATGAAATGAAATTTAATACTGCTGTTTCAACCTTTATGACTTTAGTAAATGATTTCTATAAAGAAAAAGCCATTAACAAAGCAGAATTGAAAACCTTTTTACAATTATTAAATCCTTTTGCACCTCATATGACAGAAGAACTTTGGCAAACTGTCCTAGGTGGTAAAGAAATGTTGGCTTATATGGAATGGCCTAAATATGATGAAGAAAAAACAATTGCTGATGAAATTACTTTGCCTATACAGTTTAATGGTAAATTAAAAGCAACCGTTACTATTTCTTTAGATGAGCCAGAAGAAACTGTTAAAGAAAAAGTACATGAAGCTGTTAAGGATAAATTGGAAAATAAAACGATTATTAAAGAAATTTATGTTAAAAATAAGATTTATAATATTGTTGTGAAATAATTTTTTAAAGCCTATTAGTTATAAAAGCACACTAATAGGCTTTTATGTATTTTGAATTTTTGAATTTAAGATATAAAGTTCGTGATCATGTTTTTCTACTATATTTTCGCATTTTGTGATTCTTCTATCTTGCTTTTCAATATTTTCTGTATTTACTTTAAATGCATCAAATAAGGCTACTAGTTTTTCTCCATGTTCTACTTCTATTCTAGCAACAGAACCACTAATATTACGTTCTTCTTGTTTGATTTCTTTTATCTCTTGTTGCATTTCTACTATTTGCCTTTTCATGACTAATATTTCTTCCTGTATTTTAGGTACATCTTTCACTTTTTCTTTTGTTTCTATTACTTCTTGATATATTTTTAGTAGCAATTCTTGATTTGTATCACTCATATCTTCCCTCCTTTCTTTTTTTGCTATTATATATTCTAAAAGCCCTCCTGTCAACAAAAACTTTTCGACAAATTTCTACATTTGTATTTTAAATTATTATTCATTTTCAGTTTTTGGCTCTGTTTTATTTTTTATAAAATTTATTCTTATTTGTCATTAAAGTGTAAAAAACATTTAATCAAATTGAAATATTCTTTTTCTTTTCTTATAGTATAATATGGTTAGATAATTATAAACTAAGGAGAACTAAAATGAGTATAAAATCTGACTTAAAAAAAGATGGAATTGAAGTTACTCAAAAATTAGATACTTTAAAGATTAATTCTATTGCAAAAAATATTGCTTCTAAATTATGCCAAACCTTTCCTTATTATGGTTTAAACGAAAATGAGCTATTTATAAAATTATCAAGACTTGATATGTATAAAGCAAAAATGCCTGAAGGAATGGCTGAAGCAAATTACTATTATAAAAATACTTCTATTTATTTTAATGAACATATTCCTGAAGAAGATATGGAAGAATTTGCGATTCACGAATGTATTCATTATCTTCAAGAGGTAAAAGATAAAAGAAATTATCTGTTAAAAATGGGATTATGTGATTATACAGAGTTTAAAATTTATGGATTAGGATTAAATGAAGCAGCTGTTCAATTAATGTCATCAAAAGTGATTGGTATTCCAAAAGATTACGTAAAATATTTTGGAATTAGTTTTGAAACAACAAGCCCTTCGTATTATCCTTTAGAATGTTGTTTAGTAAATCAATTAGCTTTTATAACAGGTGAAGATATTCTATTTAAAAGTACCCTAAATAGTGATGATGATTTTAAGATAAAATTTTCCAAATTAACTTCACAAAAAGCTTTTATAGCAATTCAAAATGCAATTGATGATATTTTATTTGCAGAAGAAGATATTATTAAATTAAATAACAAAATTGCTTTAATTGATGATAGAAATAAAAAAATAGATGATATGGTAAAAAGGATTGATGAATTAAAAGAAAAAATAAAAATAACCTTTTTAAGAACACAAAATTTAATCATTTCTAGCTATTTTGATAAGGCCTTTTTAAATATCACAAATTTGGAGGAATTAGAAACATACAGAAAAAAATTGTATGATATAAAATCTTATTTAGGTTTTGCAGAAGGCTATACATTTTTCAATGATTATTATGTTGAAAAAATGTCCCAGTTAGAACATAAATATAACATATTAGAAAATGGTGGTATTGAAACAGCAATCAATATAAGAACAAAAAATGAAAATAAAATTATGACTTTATTTAAAACACTTAAGAGATTGCTTTTAGGTAAATCTTTTGAAAGAAAAAATAACGATATATAAGAAGCCTAACCTTGTTGTATACGGAAAAATCTTATATATAGCCAAAATAAAAGTCGATTTTTCCGATACAATAAAAAAAGTAGGAGAATCTCAAACTTGCTTTGAGAGGTGCCTACTTTTTTATATTAGAATTGATTTGTTCTGTAATGTTAGCCCTATCTATTTTTACTGGCATATCGTTTTAGTTTTTATTTAGTATATTTTTTATTATATTTTTTGATGCTTCTCTTCCTGAATATGCAGCCCATGCAACGGTTCCTTTAACTCCTGCCAAATCTCCTCCTGCATAAATTTTAGAATTAGAAGTTTTAAATTCTTCATCAATTTCTATATTTCCCCATTTATTTAAGTTTAATCCTAAATCTTTTACATAGTCTTGTGGCCTTGAACCTAAAGCCATAATGATGTAGTCAACATCTACTTGATAATTACTATTTTCAATATTAACAGGAGATAATCTAGTTTCCCCTTCTTTTTGAACTAATTTTGTTTTAATTAATTCTACTTTTTCTACTTTTTGATTTCCAAATATTTTTACAATATTATTTTGGAAAGCAAATTGAATTCCTTCATTTTTAGCATCTTGTATCTCTTTCTTCTCTGCTGGCATTTGTTCTTCTGCTCTTCTATAAACTACTGTTACTTCTTTTGCTCCTAATTTATTAATCGTTCTAGCACAATCCATTGCCACATTTCCTCCACCAGTTACAATCACCTTTTTTCCTTTGTAGTCAGGATGTAAATTGTATTCTAGCAGTTCATTTCCGCCAAAAACACCTTCTAAATTTTCTCCTTCTACTCCCATTTTAGAAGAAACATTGGCACCAATACTTAAAAATATAGCATCATATTCTTTTTCTATATCATCTAATGTAAAATCTTTTCCAAGTTCTTTATGATATTTTACTTCTATTCCCAAATCTAAAATATCTTTTACGGTATTTTCTACAATCTCTTTTGGTAGTCTAAAGCTAGGAATTCCAAACATTAATAATCCACCTAAATAATCATATTTTTCATATATCGTAACTTGTATTCCTTCTTTTGCTAGAAAAGCAGCACAAGTTAATCCTGCTGGTCCTCCTCCAATAATCGCTACTTTTTTATTCTTTTTAGACACTTTATCATAGCAATCTGATAAATGATATCCTAGTTCATGAACTTTGTCAAACGTATATGCTTCTAATTCTCCTATGGAAACAGGTTCTCCTTTTATTCCCCTTACACAAGCTCCTTGGCATTGCTTTTCATGTGGACATATTCTTCCACATATTCCTTGTAAGACAGTTGTTTTAGATAGAATTTTATAAGCTTCCAAATATTCTTCTTTTTTTAATGCTTGTATAAAAGAAGGAATATCATTTTGCAATGGGCATCCTTTTAAAGAACATGGTTTTACTTTACAATTTAAACAATAATTTATCTTTTCTTCTATTTCTTTCACTTTATTTATTCCTCTTTTCCTTGTTTTCTAGTAAACTTTTAGAAATTCAATCCTAGGTTCCCTATATCGTATTTTGAAATACAGTATAAGCAACCACATATTACAAAACAAAAAACTTCATATTGTTTCATATTTAAGAACAATAGCGGGCTTTCTTAAACATTTTCTCTATTCATAATATTTTAAAGCCCGTGTTATTGTTCGTGTGCCAAATTTTACGTAAGTAAAATTTGTGTGCAATCGTTAGAGCGAAGCGATGTTCTTGAATAGGAAAAAACGATTTTTCCTATTCAAGAACAAATCTCGCTTCGCGAGAACTTTTCTCTACTTTTCTAATTTAACTATATATCTTTAAGTTCTCAAAGAAGCGTAAAGATTTGTCGACGCGAAAAATTGCAAGGCAATTTTTCTGTGCAATGTTGTTTTTTTATTGAATAGGAAAAAGTGATTTTTCCTATTCAATAAAAAGAATTGATACAATCAATCCTTCTTTAAATATTTTACATTGTTTACAATATTAAGTCAATAAAAATGACTTATCGGTATCAATATTTAGAGATTTATCTAGTTATAGAAAATCAAAAATTCTCTATAGCATCCACTACTTTTTGTAAATCCTTAATAAAATCTATTTTTTTAGTCTCATCTCTTAACAGTGCTGCTGGGTGCCAAGTAGGCATATAGTGTATCCCTTTCTTTTCTAGCCATTTTCCCCTAGAAGCTGTAATTCCATATTCCTTTCCTAAAATATTTTTCAATGCCACACTTCCTAACAACACAATAATCTTTGGCTGTACTAAAATTACCTGGTTTCTTAAATAATTCAAGCAAGCTGTTGCCTCATCTTCTTCTGGATTTCGGTTAGAAGGTGGTCTACATTTTACAACATTCGCAATATACACTTCTTCTCTATTAATCCCCAATGTCTCAAATGCTAAATCCATTAATTTTCCTGCTCTTCCTACAAAAGGCTCTCCTAATCTATCTTCATCTGCTCCTGGTCCTTCTCCAATAAACATTAATTTTGCCTGTTTATTTCCTGTTCCAAATACAATATGTTGTCTTGCTTTGCATAATTTACATTTATTACAATCTTTAATTGATTCTTCTAATTCTTCCCATGTTTCAAACATCTTTTTACATCCTTTATCTATTATTTTAATTCTATCACTGCTGTTTCTGTATTATATGCTTTCTTTTCTATGCGATAAGAGTGTATCTTATCTAAATGGCAAACACTACAAATCCCTGAATCTATAATATTTTCTGGTTTTAATCCTTCATTTTGTAGAAGAACTTTATTAATAAGAACCGTATCTACATTCCATTTTTTATGTTTTTCTGTCTCCTCTATAAAATCTGTTAGTTGAATGGTTGTTACTTTATTATTTTGTTCTATATCTATAAAATTAACATTTTCCAAATCGAAAAATTCATTTTGAAACTGATTTTTTACATCTTCCTCTACCTCAAAATGGCATTTTCGAATACTTGGACAAATACAACATAATATATCTTGTGGATTACTACCAAATTCTTTTACCATTTTTTGAACTGTTTTAACAGAAATTCTCTGTAATGTTCCTCTCCATCCAGAATGTGTGTTAGCAATCACACCTTTTACTGGGTCAAAAAATAATAATAAAATACAATCTGCATTGGTTGTCGCCAATGCTAAATTTCTCTTGTTTGTCATTAAGCCATCTTCTATCCCTTCTTCTGTCAGACTAAAATCTGGTCCATTTACATTTACTTTTCTTTCCACAATTTTTATACTATCTGTATGATTTTGATTTGCCTGTACAATGTGTATATCATCACACCCTATACCATGACATAGTTTTCTATATGATTCTTTTGCTAGTTGGATCCTTTCTGGTGGTGCTAGTTGGTTATTTACTGTTGTTGTTTTAAATCCAACATCTAATCCTAATGCATATCCATGAGTAATTGTATCTTTATACTCTAACAATTTTCTAAATTGTAAATATTCTATTTCATTATCTTTTACATGAATCACATATTGATTCGATAGATCTTCCATCTTTTCTCATCCTTTCTGAGAGATCAATTCTAGTCTTTTACTAGGTTTAATTCATCATATTTTCTTTCTTCTTTAGAATATTCATCTGGTTTTAATCCTACTCTTGTTTTCATGTATTTTCCTAATAAGAAATAGATAATTGTAAATAAAATACCGATAATGATCATACAATATGCTGTTGTCATTTTATCTAGCAAAAATGATGCTACTAATCCTGCTAACATTCTAAATACATTTCTAAATAAATTATATGCTGCAAATATTTTTGTATCTATTTTTTCATTCGCAAAATTTCTTAAATATTTATCAATGATTGTATGAAACATTCCCATTCCAAAATCATATGCTAAAAACAAAAGTACAATAAAGGCTAATAAAATAATATATTGTTCTGCTCCTATACCAAAAATACCTGATAACATTGTAGTAATAGAAAGTATCATACAAATAACATATAAAGAACGATTTCTAAATTTATTATGAAATTGTGCTTGTTTTTTAGAAGCATAAGAAGCTACTAATCCACCTATTGCAGCAATAATTCCTATCATAAATGAAGATAATCCGATATCCTCTTGCAAACTTACATGATATGTTTGTAAAATGGATAATAGTGCATATATTAATGAGGCACATAATATTAAAGCTTTCAACCTTTCTGACTTTAATATAAAAGTAAATCCATCTTTTACATTTTGTATTTCTGTTTTATATATTTCTAAAACATTTCCTTTTTTCTTTTTTTGAATTGGTTCTATAAAACCAATAGATAAGATGGTAACAATAATTAGAAATATTAATGATAATATAACTGGTAAATAGCCATTTATCACAAATAATGCACCTGCTACCACCTTTGAAATAGCATTAAGTGCATAATATCCTGATGCACCTTTTGCACTAATTTTAGAATAGATTTGACTTTTGTATCTTGATGGTGGAATTGATTCATTTAATAAACTCGGTTCTGCCACATTTTTTATGGCAAATGATACGCTACTAAAAAATTCTGCAATAATTAAATCAAATAAACTTCCACTCATCATAATAATAGCCATATACATACAATTCAAAACATTTCCTAAAACAACACTATTTTTTCTTCCTAAGAACTCTACGATAACATTTGCTGGAAGTTGTAAAATAATACCAAAAAATGCATAAAATGTGCTTTTTAGCATAACATCTGCTGCACTAATTCCTTTTATTTGCGTCAGAAATAGAAAATCAATTGTATAAAAGAATAAATAATCCCAAGCCAATTTTTTATATGTTGGAAAGATTCTCATATTGGTCTTTCGCATCATTCGCACTTGTTCTTTATTATCCATAGATTTCCTCCTCTTTTCCTTTGTTTTTTAATTCATCATATTGAAGTTCTTCTTTTGAATATTCTTCTGGCTTTAGCCCTACTCTTTTTTTCATATATTTACTCATCAATATGGTAAAGATAATTGTCAAAACACCTACAATTGTCATACAATAGGATATATTCATTCTATCTAGTAAAAATGAAGCTATAATACCAATGACTGCACTTAATATGCTTTTTAAGAAATTTTTTGCCGTAAATATTTTTGTATCTATCTTTTCATTTGAGAAATTTCTTAAATATCTTTCTGTTAATGGATAATATATTCCTTGACCAGAATAGCGAATCATGTATGTTATAACGATACATAAAATAAATATACTATACTGGTTTGCTATCATGCCACATATCCCTGCTACTAAGATACTGACACCTATGATTCCTAATAAAGCACATAAAGATTTATTCCTATATTTTTCATGAAATGTTTCTTGTTGTTTTGCTATGATTCCTGAAATAATTCCCAATACTGCAAAAATCATACACAAGTATTTTGCTGGTATATCAAAATTTTCTAATAGACTGACTTCATATGTTGCCATAAGACTGATGACACCACCAGATACTGCTACAAATAAAATTAAAGCTTTTAATCTCTCTGATTTTAAAATAAATTTAAAAGAATCTTTTAATTCCTTTAACTGGTTAAATTCTTGCATTTTATGTTTTTTATTCTCTGCCTGTGGCTCAATAAATCCCATAGATATGATGGTTACCATGATTGTTATGAAAAAAGATAATGTAATCGGGATATATGGATTGATATCATAGAAAAATCCTGCTAATACAGTTGATACTGCATTAATGATATAATAATTGGCCATTCCTTTTTGACTAATTTTTGCAAAAATTTTACTTTTGTATCTAGAAGGCGGTATGGATTCATTTAACAGAGCTGGGTCTACGGATTCTTTAATTCCAAAAGCTAGTGATGACAATAATTCTGCCGTTATTAAATTAAATAAATTTGTACTGAACATGACTACTAACATATAGATGCAATTTAAAAAATTGGCAAATATCATGCTTCTTTTTCTTCCCAAATATTCTATAACAAATGTTGCTGGAATCTGCATAATAATTCCAAATAAGGCATAAAAAGAATCGATTAATACAACATCTGCTGGATGAATGTGTTTACATTGTGTTAAGAACAAAAAATTAGTCGTGTAAAAAAATATATAATCCCAGCTAAGTGTTTTATATATTGGAAATAGTTTCATGTTTCGTTTTCTCATCTGTATTTTTTCTTTTTCTTTCATATCATTCCTCTTCTGTTTTAATTTTCGTTTTTCATTTTTATACATTTCAGTTCAGGGGGGATTTTGCGGAGGTATATATATTATATTTTAAGCGGGTTTCGGGGAGACCTACACGCTACATACTCTTATTCAATCAGTGACAGTCCCGTGGGAGCTGATTGAATTAGAGTATGTAAAGTGTTGGGATAGTGAAAAATATAATATATATACCTCCGCAAAATCCCCCCTGAACTGAAACTTTTATATCTACTATGAATTGTAATGAATTTCTTTTTCCATTTTTCTTATTATATCATCTTTTGACAATTTGTGAATAGGTTGATAGGTATTTTCTTTTTGTTTTGGGTCAAATCTACATATAGATTTATATTCACAATATTCACATGGTGTTTTTCCATCTTTATAGTATGGTTTTAAATCAATATTCCCATCAAAAATTTCTTTTGCAATTTCTTTTATTGTTTGATAAATATATTTTTGTAATACAGAAAATTCTTCTTGTTTTACACCATTTGTCCATTTTTCAATCACTTCACCTGATTTACTAATCGCTGCTGGAACCATTTTAGAAGTTCCTGTTGTCAAAGAATTGTCATTCATTTTTATCACTTTTACATCAGCAACAATTAATCCTTTCATTTTGAAATTTTTTCTAATCAGTTCTTCTATCTCTTCATCTGTTATTTTTTTCTCTGCTTTTATCATTTGCTCTAATAATGAAAAATAGAATACACCTGCTGGAATCAAATCTTCTTCCTGACATACAGCATCTGCATAAGTTAATAATTGGATTTGCAAACCTGCATATACTTCATTTAAGTCAATATTTTTGCTTGAAGATTTATAGTCAATAATTCTTAGATAGTTTCCATCTTCCTCTTGTGCTAAATCAATCCTGTCAATCTTTCCTGTAATTTCAATTCTTTTTCCATCCTCTAATGCTAACGTAATTGGTTTGTATTCTCCTTTTGTATCAAATGCTACTTCTGTTCCTTTAATGGAGAAATCACTATAAATCAGTGTTTGAATAATATATTTTAATGCTTTACTGACAATTTTCTTTAGCCTTCGTACTAAAATAGTATATTTTACTGTTGCCTTGAATATATAGTTTTTCGATAATTCTAAATTTTCATCAATGATTTTAGAGACTATTTTTTGAATATCTACTTCTTCCAATTCTGCTAGGTTTAAGTTATTTTCGTGCACATATTGAAAAAATTCATCAATTGTTTCATGCATAAAAGACCCTGTATTAAAACTTTGAATTTTTAATTCTTCTCTTGGTTTTACTTTTAAACCATATTGCAGATAATATGAAAATGGACATCTTCTATATTGTTCCAACCTAGATACGCTTGTATGTAACGTATTTCCATACAACTTGTCCATATTTTCTTTATTCAGCTTTTTAGGTACATTTGTATATGTTAATCCTTCCATGTCTTGCTCTAATCTTGTATGCCAATTTCCATTTTGTTGATACCAATCATATACAACATACCATAAGTTTTCTATATCTTCTTTATTTTTTAATTGGTATAGCTTTTCTAATAATTCCTCATATGTAATATTTTGATTAACAATCTCATAATGTTTCTTTACCACATCACTTTGTTCTTCTAATTTTGGAAATAGTTTTTTTATTTTATGGATAAATATAGAAGGTCTTAAAGCTCTTCCCTCTCCATCAGAAGAAGCATAGGATAAATACATTTCTTGTTCTGCTGTGGTAAATGCTTTATATATATTAAAATTTTCTTCATATATGTTCTCTAAAGTTCCATTGGCTAATTCTATACCATCATGTTTTAATTGTTCTCTGTCTGCATCATTTAAAAATCCTTCTTCTTTGTTGACACTTGGAAAAATACCATCATTTAAACCAATCATACATACAACTTCTACTTTATGGCTTCTTGTTCTGTCAACATCTCCTAATGTTACTTGGTCTAGCGTTGCTGGAATTTTACCTAATTCACTATTTTTTAGTCCGATTTTTAAAATTCGGCTATATGTATCAATTGTCATTGTATCTTGTTCAAATACTAAAACAATCTCATCTAACACCTCTAGAATGATATGATAACTTTCAATATATTCATTGGCTAAGTCTATGAATCCATTTTCTTCTAACCATTTTACTTTTTGACTAATCTTTTCTTCTATATTTTGTTGTTGTAAAAACAGATAAATTTGTTTTGTGATATTACTTGCTGTTTTTTCTTTATCAATAGTCTTTTTTAGCATATATAATGGTTCTATTACTTGTTTTCTAATTTCATTTAATCTTTCAATTTGTTGTTTTTTTCCTTCATCTTCTAGTTCATATTTAAAATCTTCTTTCCATTTGTTTTTCTTAATTCCCCATTTGGTACAATAATTTTCTAATTGAAATATTTCCTCTTCTTCTAAATCTAAAAATCCTAATTTTATATAATGAAACATCGCTTCTTTTGTATAATTCGTAGTAAAAATATCAAATATAGAAAGTAGATATTGTACAATACTATTTTGGTTTAAATCTCTTTTTTCATCAATAAATACAGGTATATCATATTTTGAAAAAATACTCCTTACCAATGAATTATACATATCAATGTTTTTCGTAATGACAGCTATGTCCCTATATCTTAAATTTTTTTCTCTTACAAGTTTACAGATGATTTTCGCTACATTTTCAATTTCTGAATACCTGTTTTTTGCTAAAAATAGATGGATGTTTTCCACATTTTCTGCATAATTTGTGGATTTTGTATGACACATGTTTTCACTTAAGATTTGTAATTCTTTATTTTTTAAACGATACTGGTTTTGCAGATTAACAGGTTCTTCAAGTTTAAAATGGTTTTCATCTATGATTCTGATTAATTTTTTTAAGGTTTGCTTATTAGAATAAAACACATCTACATCTGGATTGGTTTCCATTTCTAGATTATCTATACATATGGTTATATTTACTTGTTTTGCATATTGTATCAGTTGTTTTATAATTTCATATTCTTGTGCCGTATATCCTGAAAATTCGTCAATATAGATAATGCTGTTTTTTATCCAAGCAATATGTTCTATATGTTTTGCCAAAAAATCTAATAGTTCTGTTTCTTCAATATAATGATTTGAAATTTGTTCCTCATAATTTTGATATAGTAAACAAACATCTTTCAATTTTGTTTTTAAATAGGTATCTTCTATTTTATCTAATTCTTGATATAAGGCTTCTAATGTAATACCATGCTTTTTTAATTCTGTGATACTTTGAATACCAATTTCTATATTTTCATCACTTTTTCCTAAAAATTGAAATTCTTTTTGATGCCTAGATAGTATGGAATAAATAAGCATCGCTTTTCCACATTTCGATAAAGTGGTTTTATTTCTTCCTCCAATTTCATTTAACACTCTATTTGCCATTCGACTAAATGTAATGACTTCTGCATGAATAACTGCTTTTTGTTTTAAAAAGTGCATTAAATTTTTTTCTGCTGTAAATGAAAATTGTTCTGGCGTAATATAATATATATTTTCTTCTTTTTCTATTAAATTTGCAATTTCTGAAAAACATAAACTACTTTTTCCCGTTCCTGTTTTTCCGTAAATAATTCTTAGGCTCATAAAAATTCTCCTTTTTTATGCTTCTCTTCTCCAATAAAACAAGTATTGTTGTGCTAGTCCTGCTAAATCCCCAAATTTTTCTTTTGCGATTTTTTCTATTTGTTTTTTACTTACTTTTGTTTCATCTTCTTTTTGAATATATAAGTCATTCATTACTCTTCTTACCCATACATCTATTGGGAATACCTCTAAACGTTTTAAGTCAGAAAATAGTAATATGCAATCTGCAACTTTGGGTCCTACTCCTGAAAGTGTTAATAATCTATCCCTTACTTCTATGGTATTGGGGTTTTCTTTTAACTCTTTTAAGTCTACTTTTTTTTCTAATATCATTTTTGTTGTTTCATATAGTCGAACATCTCTAAATCCTAATCCTAACTCTCGATATGTTTTGATTGTCACATCTTTTAACTCTTCTGGTGTTGGAAAGGTATAATAGTTTTTTCCTTTCCATGTTATCTGTTTTCCATATGTTTTTGATAATCGTTCGATAATCCCTTTTATTCTTGGTATATTATTATTGGCAGATATAATAAAAGATATAATGGTTTCCCATAAATCTTGATTTAAAATTCTAATACCTTTTCCATATTGAATACTTGTTTCTAAATACTTATCTTTTTTGGCTAATGTTTCTTTTATTGTTTCATAATTTCTATCTAAGTCAAAATATGTATATATTTCATCTTTTAAATTCCCACTTCCACATATACCTGAAAATATATAGTCTTTTCCTTTTTTCTTTATATTTACTACATTTTCTTTCCATATGCCTGTATAACTTCCATCTTCTTGCTCATTCCATCGAAAACATTGTCCACATTCAAATATGTCTTTTAAACAAAATGTTTCTGGATTTTTTAATATATATTGTTGTTCTTTCATTTTTAACTTCATTCCTTCTCAATGCACAAATCTGGTTGGAAAAGAATTAACATGTAATTATTTTTCAACCTTTTACTCCTAATTTGCTTAAATTATATCACATAACAAAAAATTACTCTATACTTTCGTATAAAGTAATGTTTAATTTATTAATTATCATGATATCATCACAAAATTCCATGCTTTTTTGCATTTTTATCACAGAATTCCAGTTTGGTACTAATTCCTTTCAAATTTTGTTCTATATTCGCTTTTATTTACATATTGCATAATCTGTCCTTGCATGCCAATTACCAAATCTTTGTTACCATCTAATGTATTAAATTTTAATATCGTATAGTCTGCATATAGATATTCTGTACTTCCTCCATCACTATAATATCCTATTTCACAAAATCCATATTTTTCATCTTGTTTTATCTGGTCCAGCATATCTTGAACAGTTATAGCAGCTTGTTTTAAAGCATCTTCTAGAGAATATCCCATATCCTCTTCTATGATAATCATGACATCTCCTGCAATGGTATAGATACCAAAATCTGTATTATCAAATTGGTTCATTTCTGCCACTCTTTTCACACCCATATCTTTTCTACCTTCATATATTAACTCAAAACGCTTTTCATATGCTGAACTTTCTAAAGTATATTCACAAATGATAGGTAGCTCTGTCACTTCTATCAAATATGGTTCCATAGTAACTTGTACCATATTGTCTTTTGTTTTTCGTTTCATTGTCCAATGTACACAATCATATCTTCCTGTTTCTTCTCCATTTACTGTAATTTTATAATATCCATAAAATGCTTGGTATTCTTCTGATGTTGCATCGCTACTTGGCACTTTTATATTTACTGTATTTTCACCTTCAAAAACTGTTTCTTTTACATCTTTTCCCTGTACAAATTCTACTTGTATATGATTTTCTTTTCCCTCTTCTATGACTAAAATTGATAAACTAGCTGTATGACGATTATTCACTTTTTCTATAAATTCATCTATCTGATTCTCATTTTGTATATTTCCATTTTCAATCCTAACGGTCTCTTGGTTTTCTTCTTGTAATTGAATACATTGTACCGTTGCTATTATCTGTCTACCAAAAAGCTTCATACACATTTCTTCAATCATGTCTGTATTAGAAACATAATATACTTCTACTGTATACCCTAATCCTTGATATGTTCCATTACCTAAATCATTTGCAAATATTGGTAATTTTCCTTGTTGTACTTGATGATACTCTGCATAGACAATACCTCCATACACGATGACACATACAGCAAAAATGATACCAATCCCTATCATTATTTTCTTTTTCATCATACCACCTTTTCCTTTCTATTATTTAGACAATTTCTTTTTTGTTTTTAGTTGGTATTTTATGAAAAAAATAATAGTCATTATGAAAAATATAATCGATATTCCCAACATGGTGATTCCTATATATGTATTCTGATTTTGCACAGTATCTTCTTTTCTGATTTCCTGCTTTATCTCATCTTCTTGTATTATTGTATTGCTTACTGTTTCATTTTTGAGTTCTTCTGTTTTATTTCCTGTTTCTCCTTTTGTTGTGTTTTCCTCTTGTATAATATCTTGTATTTCTTTATGCTGTTCATTATCTTGGAAATCTTCATAATTTGTGGCACTATCTTCTTGCAAACTATTTTGTGTCTCACTTGCTTCTTCTTTTGTTGTATGTTCAGTATCTTCTGATTGTAGAATCTTTTGTTCTTCTTGTTTTGTTTTCATTTCTTTAACAAGTGTTTTCACTCCTATCTTCAATGTTATGATAAACATTGCCAAGCTTCCTAACATTCCTTTTATAGAGCGTAGACTTTTATAATATCTCCATTTAACTGTTCCTATTGGTTCATCTACTAGTTTACTAATTTCTTTGAATGAAAAATTAGCTATAACTTTTAAAGAAATAATTTCTTTCTCTTTTTCATTTAGATTATGTATCCATTGATTGAATTGTATTCTATCGATTGTTTCATCTATTTCATGATTTTCACTCTGTATTTCATATATGGTATCTAGTGAAATTTCTCTTTTTTTCTTTTTTACGTAATTGAATGTTTCATTTTTGGTTAGTGTATATATCCATGTCATTTCTTTATCAGATGGCAATTTTGTTTTGTCTATTTCTTGTATTTTTGTAAAAACCATTTGCATAATATCTTCTGCATCTTCTTTATTTTTTGTAATAGAAAAAGCAATACCATAAATAATGTTATGGTATTTGATATACAGTTCTTCTAGTCCTTTTGTATCATTTTCTTTTATTTTTAAGAATATTGATTTTAATTCTTCTTTTTTTATTTTTTGCATATATTTTTCCTTTTACTTTTTATGTTTTTTCGTGATATAAAAATATGTTCATTTTATTTAGACTGTAATTGTGTCAATTTGTTTTTCCATTTTTGTATCCTTGTTTTATCAATATACATACTAGCAATTGGTATCAAAACTACAATATATGGAATAATGTATCTTGATTTTGCCTCCCATAATATGTGAAATGTAAATCCTCCTATAAAAATGGTTAGTAGAAATATCCATTCATATGAAAGATGTTTTCTTTTTTGTATCAATAAAATGATACTAGAAACAGAAATAAGCAGTAAAATTGCTTTTTGATAAAAGGTTAGTGGTACAATCAAATTTTCTAGAAAATCACCTTCTTTTGTGCAATTATTTCTAATGGCTGCATATGTATTTTCTGTCCACATAGAGGCAATTTTATTTGTATAGAATTGAAACATGATTTTTGGATTTTTTGAAAAATATGTTACTCTATCTTTTATTTCCTGTATATATTCTATTTTCATTTCTTTTGGATTTTCTATTGCTGGTTCTGCTATAGTTTCATTATACCATCCATTTCCTCTTGTTCCTTCCTCTATTCCCATTAATATATAGCTTTCGTTTGGATAGATTTTATTTTTATCCAAATCATATTGATGGAAATAATTATTTTTTACAAGTGATGATGGAAAAATGGAAATACTAATGTATAGAATAATAACAAGTGCATAACGTATTCTCTTTTTCCATTCTAATTTCATACCTTTTTTTACTATGTTCATTACCAAATAAATTACTGTTGCTATCATAAAAATTAAACTATTCATTCTCATCATATAGGCTATCATTGTTAAGATGCTTGCCCCTATTGGATAAATAGGTTTATCTGTTTCTATATATCTCATCATGAAATACACAGAAAATAAACATAGCGCTAAGCTAGGAATATCTCCATAAATATATGTTGATAACATAGGTAAAGATACAAAAGTTAAAATGAGTATTCCTAATCGTACTTTATTAATTTTGTATGTTTTAGCTAGTTGGTTACCTATTTTGTAAATAGCTATAACAATGGCTATATTTCCAATAACATTTAATATTCTCAATATTTCCATAATATCAAAATGAATGATTTTAAAGAAAATACTGTATACAAATGCTAATGTTATTTGGTGTGGATATGCTTGCATATATTCTCTTAAAGTTACGCCAGCATAAGTTGGATTTTGTAAAAAGTTTTGTGATTGATCCCCATAAAATGTTTGGGCTAAATTGCATACATGAACAGCATCTCCTACTACTTTTGGATTTATAAAAATAACCCATAGAACTTGAAACACAATATATAGAAGAAATGCACCTATTTTTAGTTTTTTCCTTAATTTCTTTTTATTTTCTATATTCTCATTTTTATGTATATTTTTATCAATTATTTCTGTAATACCATATATAAAAATGCCTGTGATGATAACACCTAATATGTATGGAAGAGAATTTACATGAATAATTGCTTGTTCTGATGTATTTAAATATGTTGTATAGATGATATTTACAATGATAATACTGATTAAACACAATATTCCTATGACAAATACTACTTGTTTCACCTTATTTTCCCCTTTTTATATTACATTTTATAGATTCATATTAGCACAAAAATAAAGAATGTCAATGGGACAAAAATTTTGATATCAAAATTTTTGTCCCATTATTCATTTAATGCATTTTTAAATCCTAATCCCAGCACCTCTCTAGAGTTTGTAATAATCACAAAACTGTCTTTATCTATCTTTTTTACAATTTGTATGGTTCTAGCAACATCTTTTCTAGTAACCGCACATAATAATATTAATTTTTCTTGGTTTGTATACATGCCTTTTCCATAAAGCCCTGTTGTACCTCTTGCAAGTTCCTCTCCTATTTCTTTAGCAATTTCTTCTGTTTTATCAGAAACAATATAAATCAGTTTTGTAAAATAGATTCCTTCAAATAAAATATCGATAATTTTTCCCATTAAATAGATGGCTATGGCTGAATATAGGCCAATTTCAATTTCTCTTAAAAAAATCATATTTAACATAACAATACCAATATCAATTAAAATAATAATTTCTCCTACTTTTATGGTTGGTTTATAATTTTTAGCTATATAACTAAATAAGTCTGTTCCACCTGTTGAGCCATTTGCTTTTAATAAAACTGCTGTCCCTACACCCATTAAAATGCCACCATAAATACAGGCTAAGAATTTATCTTCTGTTAATGGATTCATCTTGTCAAATATATCTATTAAAAGTGATAAACTAATTGTTCCTATAACAGATTTCATAAAAAATAGCTTTCCAATTTTTAATATAGACATCAAAAATAAAGGAACATTGATAAGTAACATCGTTATTCCCATTGGTAAATGGAATAAATAATATGTGATGGTTGCAATTCCTGCCACTCCTCCTGAAGAGAGTTTGTTAGGTAATAGAAATAATGATACAGCAATTGCAATAATGAAAGCACCTAATATAGTTCCCAATATTTCAAAAATAGTATGTTTTATTGTATTTTTTTCCTCTATTTTCATAATAAAAATCACCTTTATTACTAGTATTGGTAATTTCAGGTGATTTTATGCTTCTTTTATTTTATATTTTATTCTTTATCCTTTAAATAAAAGTCCTATGTTCTTTCATTGTTTGATTATCAGAATCTAAGTTCTATTTCTTATGTCTTTAAGAGTTTTTCTTACTTACTTCTTTTTTCTCTTCTTCTTTTTCTTCATAAGCAAAATCTTTGAATGTTTTTGTCACTTCAATTTTAGATTTTCCTTGTTTAATCGATTCATCTTGTTTTAAAACTAAGTCTACATCATAAATTTCTTTTAACTTTTTGACATTTTCTTTTTTATGTCCAATTACATTATTGGCATCTATTGGATTCACACTTACTTCTACTTCTTTTACTTTTACATTTAATTTTTTCATTTTTCCAACAATCGCATCATACCACATAGCTGATTCCACTAATTGTCTAAAAGCTGGATGATATGGCCCTACCACCACTTCACTTTTTTCTTGACCTGGGTCTGTAATTTCATCTGTGTTTTGTAGACCTACTCGAATAATATCAATTTTTTTATCAGCAAACATTCTAACTAATTCTTTACAAGTTTCAATTGCTTGTGGTAATGGTAGTGGTTCATAAATACCTTCTTGATATTCTTTTTCTAATTTGGTATTTTTCACAACTAATACTGGATAAATTCTCACCATTTTTGGTTTTAGTTTTATCAATGCTTTTGCTGTATTAATTTCATCAATTCTTGTACTTTCTGGTAATCCTACCATCATTTGATGTCCTAATGTAAAGCCATAAAATCGGATTAATTTAGATGCTTTTTTTACATCTTTAAAATTGTGTCCTCTGTTGGCTCTTTTTAAAATATAATCATTAGAAGATTGTACTCCTAATTCAATGGTTTTTACTTTGTATTTTTTTAGTCTTTTTAAAATATCTTTATTAATGCAGTCTGGTCTTGTAGATATTCTAATACTTTCTACTTTTCCTTCTTTTATATATTCATATGCAAGTTCTAATAATTCATTTTGTAATGTTTCTTCTATTGCTGTAAAACTTCCTCCAAAAAAGGCAATTTCAATTTGTGCTTCCTTATCTTTTATGTTTTCTAGGTAATCATCTATTATTTTTTTTGCTTCTTCTTTTGTCATATTCTTTTTTTGCCCACTAATGGATTTTTGATTACAAAATATGCAATCATTTGGACAACCCAAATGTGGTACAAATATCGGTATGATATATTGATGTTTCATAGATTTACCTCTTTTCTATTTCAAATTTTCTAATGCTTTTTTTGCTGCTTGCATTTCAGCACCTTTTTTGCTTTTTCCATTTCCTGTTGCTAAGACTTTTCCATTAAACTTTACTTGTGCTTCAAAACGTTTGTCATGGTCTGGTCCACTTTCATGAATAATGTCATATTCAATTTTTACATCTCCTGCTTCTTGCAATTTTTCTTGCAATACTGTTTTGTAGTCCTTATCTCCTACATGCTTACTTGCTTGTTCAATTTCATCTTTTAAGTTTCCGATAATAAATGTATTGGCTGGTTCTAACCCTCCATCTAAATATATAGCTGCAATTATGGCCTCTACACTATCTGCTAATATCGCTGGTCTTTTGTTTCCTCCATTTTGCTTTTCTGATTTTCCTAAAAATAGATAGTCTCCAAAGTGGTGGTTAGTTGCTATTCTATACAAGCTTTTTTCACATACCACAGTTGCTCTTACCTTTGTCATTTCTCCTTCTTTTAAGTTTGTATAATGTGTAAATAGATATCTACTTGATAAAAATTCTAATATACTATCTCCTAAAAATTCTAATTTTTCATTACTGTCTATATGCTTTTCATAAGCATATGATGTGTGTGTTAATGCTGTTTTTAGTAATTCTTTATTTTGAAATGTATATCCTATTTCTTTTTCAATTCCTTCTAAATTCATGTTTTACTTATCTTTCCTTCCTGTATCTATCATTGAAGATTTTCTTTTTCCTTTTTAACTTTATGTCTCTATTATATACTATTTTACAGATTTTGCAAGTAATTTGTAGATTTATTCCTGCATTTTTGAAATTGGTTCCTTTCATATTCTTTGTCTTACTAGAAATTTTTTCTACTTTGCTCTTTTTTATCTTTTTTTGTAGACAAGTTTTTTTTGTTATTGTATAATAGGATTGTAGAATTTTAGGAAAGTGAGGAAAATAAGATGTTAAATGACAAAAATAACTCTATGAATCATGGACAAGATAACAGAAATTTGTCTGAAGTTTTTAAAGAGTTACAAGAAATTCGATATGCTCAGAACACTGCATCTTCAAGTTCCAAAACAAGTAAACAATCTAGACCTAAAGCAAAAGTCTCTTTTGTTGAAGGCAACAATATATCTTTTGAAAATAAAAAAGGTATTAAATTATCCAATTTACTAGTTGCATTTGTTGTTTTGGTTTTAGTCATTATCGCTATATTCCCTATGAATGTATTTTCTGTAGAAACAGGTGATACTAAAAAAGACACTGAAGAAGTTGTAGAAACTGCATCTATTCCTACTGATTTTGAAATTAACAGAAAAGCGTTAAATATGCAAAAGATTATTTCTGAAAACTCAAGTTTTGAAAAAGTAAAAGAACAAGTTTCTGAAGAAAGAGAAATTGAATATGAAATTCAAACACAACAAAATGCAACCCTTCCAAGAGGTGAACAAGTTGTCTTACAAAATGGTATTATGGGAAGAGAAAACGTTTCTTTAGTAAAAACATATGAAAAGGGAGAATTTATAGAAGAAATCATTTTAGCTAAAGAAACGATTGAAGAACCAACACCACAAATTTTAGATATTGGTACTTCTGATTTCTTAGCAGATTTAAGTATACATATTGGTGACACAGTTTATCTAAACAAAAATGCTACTTTAAGAAAAGAACCTTCTGACTCTTCAGAAGAAGTTGCCGAAATCAAAAATTATATAGATGTAAAACTTCTCGAATTACCAAATGAAGATTGGTGTAAAGTATCTTTTGATACGATTGAAGGATATTTACCAACAAATGTATTGACATCACCTACAAAAACACCAAGTATTATAGAAAAAAATAGAATACAAAGAATTTTAATTCATGTTAATATTGAAATGGAATTAAATAAATCAACTGGCTTAACCTTAAAAGATTATCAAAAAATCTTTAAAGATTTACCAAATGACACAAACGGAATTTTTAAAGAAAATGCGGAAGTCTTTTATAACATGGACAAGAAGTATAATGTAAATGGTATCTTTATTGCTTCAATTGCTATCCATGAAAGTGCTTGGGGAACATCTCAAATTTCACAAGATAAAAATAATCTATTTGGTTATGGTTCTTATGATGAAACACCTTATGAATCTTCTTATGATTTTGTTTCATTTGCAGAGGGAATTGAAACTGTAACAAAATCATTGGTAAAATACTACTTAAACCCAGCTGGAACAAAAATCTATAATGGAGAAACTGCAAGTGCTTGGTATTATAACGGACCTACAGTAGAAGGTGTTAACCAACGATACGCAAGTGACCCAGATTGGCACACAAAAGTATATTCATACATGGAAATGTTATATAATAGACTTAGCTAGAAGGAGTTCTTATGAAAAAAATTAGAATTACACACCATAAGACTGTTTTAACAATTTTTGTATTAATCCTATGTATCTTATTCTTTTTGTATTATGATTTGATTTTTAAAGCGTCTTATGCAAAAGATGAATTTTCTACTCAAGTTGAAAAAATTGCAGAGCAAAATGAAAATCCTATCTTTAAAATACAAAAGATATTGATATATAGTAGTGCAAATGCAATTGATAAAAGTGAAAATGAATCTTTGCAAGATTTAAGTATCTTACAATATAGTGATATTGCTATTACATTAGATAATACAAGTACAATATATGAGCTTACAAATGAAAATACAATTAAAGAATTATATATTGATAATATTCACATTTCAACAGGTTCTGATAAAGGACATCAATACGTTAATTACAAAAGTGCACTAGATTTTGCAAAGTATAAAGAAATTAAGGAACTAAATGACGAGAAAATAGAATATCATGTTGTTAGTACCAATGATGAGAATAATCAAACAGACTATCAAACACCAACTTTTTATGCAGACTGTTCAAATCCGATTACTTTAGAATATATGAATGAAGATATCATTACGAATTATGCTGCTTCTTCCGATTCTAATACAATTTCTTTTAATGGAAAAGTTTTACAAGAAGCTGGTATTGATTTAAACGATATCAATTATTCTTTACATTTTACGATTCATATTGTTAATAATCTAAATGAAGAATTTATCTGTCCTGTAAGGCTTCAAGTAGATTTAAGTGGAGATGATGGTGGTATTTATAAAGGATACAAATATGATAATACTTCTGTTTCAGGATATGAATATAATTTTATAAAGATTGTAAAATAAAAACATCTATATTATCAAGTAGAACAACCATGGTATTAATTTATAAAGATATTTCGGTTCAATATAAGCTCTAAGAAAATCTAAAAATCGACTACTGAGCCTCTCCAATAAAATTGCTCCCTCAGTAATCGATTTTAATGTTTTCTAAGAACTTTCCAATCACATTCAATATCTTTATAAATGAATAACATGGTTGTTTTACTCTGTTTCAAAAAACTGTTTGTACTTTATACTTATTTCAACGCTCTAAACGAATTTAATACAGCTAAAACTGTTACACCTACATCAGCAAATACAGCTGCCCACATAGAGGTTATACCAAAGGCACTTAATATTAAAACACCAATTTTTACAATTAATGCAAAACTAATATTTTGATATACAATTTTTAAAGTTTTTCTTGATATTTTCATAGCTGTTGCTATTTTAGATGGTTCATCTGTCATAATAACAATATCTGCTGCTTCTATTGCTGCATCTGACCCCATAGCCCCCATTGCAATTCCTATATCAGCTCTTGCTAATACAGGGGCATCATTGATTCCATCACCAACAAAAGCTAATTTTGCTTCTTCATTTTTATGTTTTAATAATTCTTCTACTTTATTTACCTTATCTACTGGAAGTAGTTGACTATATACCATATCTAATTGTAGTGCTTCATTTACTTTTTTTGCTACCTCTTGATTATCTCCTGTTAGCATAATTGTTTTTTTAATACCTGTTTTCTTCAAATCTTGAATTGCTTTTTTAGAATCTTCCTTTATCCTATCACTAATTAAAATATATCCTACATACTGCTTGTTAATTGCTACATAAATTACTGTTCCTATCTCCTCTACTTGTTTTACATTCTCTAAATTCAATTCTTCCATTAATTTTATATTTCCACAAGCGACCTCTTTATCCTCTATTTTACTAATTGTTCCTTTTCCTGATATTTCTTCACTATGTGTTATTCTATTCTTATCAATCTCTTTTCCATATGCTTTTTGTATAGAAAGGGAAATCGGATGATTTGAATAACTTTCACAATATGCTGCTAGTTCTAATAATTCATTTTGTTCTATTCCTTTTTCGCTCACAATTTTTTGAACATCAAATACACCTTCTGTTAACGTTCCTGTTTTATCAAATACTACCATTTCTGTCTTAGCCAACAACTCTAAATAGTTACTTCCCTTTACTAAAATCCCTTTTTTCGAAGCTGCTCCAATGCCACTAAAAAAGCTAAGCGGAACAGAAATGACTAATGCACATGGACAAGATACTACTAAGAATGTAAGCGCTCTATACACCCAATCTAGTATATTTGTTTTGGTTACAATAGGTGAAATACATGCAATCATAAGAGCTAGAAATACCACAATTGGTGTATAATACTTTGAAAATTTTGTAATAAAATTTTCTGTTTTTGCTTTTTTATTTGTCGCATTTTCAACTAAATCTAATATTTTGCTAACAGTTGATTCTCCAAATTCTTTCTCTACTTTTATTTCTAACACACCATTTAAGTTAATACAACCACTTAATATGTTGTCATTAACTGTTATCTCTCTTGGAACAGATTCTCCTGTTAATGCTGCTGTATCTAGCATAGATTTTCCCTCTATAACAACTCCATCTAGAGGAACTTTTTCCCCTGGCTTTACAATAATAATGTCTCCAATCTTTACTTCTTCAGGTGATTTTTTTTCTATTTTCCCATGAGTTTTTACATTAGCATAATCTGGCCTGATATCCATTAAACTTGCAATGGATTTTCTGGATTTTTTTACTGCATAACTTTGGAAATATTCTCCTATTTGATAAAAAAGCATAACAGCAACTGCTTCTGGAAATTCTTTAATAGCAAATGCCCCAATGGTTGCGATACTCATTAAAAAGTTTTCATCAAAAAACTCTCCATGAAACATATTCACAACTGCTTTTTTTACTACTTCAAATCCAACAATTGCATAACTTACTATATATAGTACTAGTTGTATCCTTGATATGGTCATTTCATTCAGATTAAAAAACTGTATCTTCTCTATCAAAACAGCTACTAAAAAAATGATTGTTGCCATTATAATTTTTCTTAATCGTTTTTTCATATATTTGTCACCTCTTCTCTATACTTCTCTTAGTATCGTATCAGGTTCTATTTTTTTCACTACTTTTTTAATTTGTTTTTCTACCTCTTTTTCTTTTCCTTCTTCAATTTCTACCATCATTTTTTCTGTAACAAAACTTACTGAACATTCTATAACCCCTTCTATATGTCTTATACCTTCTTCTATTTTTGCTGCACAATTTGCACAATCTAAATCTTCTAATATATAATTCTTTTTCATATATTTCTCCTCCCTATGCTTTATTTATTGTATGTAAAATACCCTTTTCTATTATATGACGTGTACAAGTATCTGCTAATGAATAATATACATTTTTGCCATCTCTTCTGTATGTTACTAAATTAGCTTCTTTCAATGCTCTCAATTGATGCGATATGGCTGATTTTGTCATATTTGTTAAAACAGCTAAATCACATACACACATTTCATGAACATCTAATGCCCATAATATCTTTATTTTTGTCGTGTCACTAAATATTTTATAAAAATTAGCTAATGCCTCTATCTTTTTATCAGGTAACATATGGTCTTTTACTGTATCGATGACATCTTGATGAATACTATTACAATCACAGGTTTCTATTCTTGCAACCATATTTTCCTCCTTCTATATACAGTTGAATGTATATTCAATTATCCTTTACTATATTATAGTTGAATGTTTATTCAATTGTCAATATGTTTTTATGATTTTATTTACTATATGTATTCTACAAATATGATATACTTTATAAAATGTCTTTGAAAATATTCTAACTATCATTTTTTCCTTCCAGTTTAATTCTTTACTTAGTTCTTTTAATATTTCATTATCCATATATATCCCTATCCTTTTATTTTCTATCCTTATTGTCCATATAATATCGATTCATTGTTTCATTAAATTTATTACTCCATTTTTGTGTTTCCATAGAATAAATACCACCTTGTTCTATTGCTTGATACAATTTTTGTCTTATTTGTTCAATATCTTCCATTTCTCCTCCTCTAACTTCTCCTATTTTACAATATTCGACATTTATTTCTCTAGTGGCCACCAAATATTTTTTTAACAAAAAAAGAATTAATCTTTTTTGACTAATTCTTTTTCTTTATCTAAATTTTTATGATTTCCTAATTCAACATAGGTATCAAAGCATATAAAAATCATGTCTAAAGCATCTACTATTATGTGGTTATCATCTCTTAAATGCATTTCCTTTTTCACATCTTTATAACTCATGTTTTCATAAAAAATTAGCTGATATATTTTATAAAGATTTATTTTAAATCTGTCATCATATTTTTTATTAAAATTTATAATGATATTTTCAAATTCTTTTAATTCTTGCGTATTTTTATGTGATTCTATATACAATTTTAATTCTCTGTATTTTTTATTGTCCTCTTTATTGTTATACTCAAAAACTGCGATATCACCGCCTTTTGAAAGCAAAATCCCAGCAAATATTGTGAAACATATACCAATTAAAAAATCTATTCTTGTTACTAAAAACAAAGATTCCATAATCAGAAAACTCCATATCATGCATTTATACGGACTTTTATAATGTTTTGCACCACCAATTGTTTCTCTTACAAATGTAAAAATTGCAATAATAAGCAACATGATTGAAATTGGTAATATGAACCAACCTACTGTTATAATCATTATAAATTCTATTACATTAAACAATATGCTTTTATAATTAAATCCTTTCATAACTTTCTCCTTTGTATTTGTTTAATTATTCTCCATCCTTTGTATCACAGAAAAAAATCCAAGAAATTAAGTCCACTATTAACACCTCCTACATATTCAGTTTTATAGATATACCAACATTAACGATTGCAATAAAAATTGCAATAATTAAAATGCTAGTATTTCTGACAGTTATACTTTTAATCCCCTCATTTTTGTTTCTATTTCTATTCCATACACTTCTACATTTTTGATATAGTTTTCTCAGTGTTTTGCTAAAGATAAAGGGTAAAAACATCAATATTCTATTTAATAGATATAATAACCAATAATTTGAGTCATCTGGATGGATACACATATAACAAATCCCTGAAATTATGGTTAAATATAATGTTGAAATCGACATAGCTGATATGTCCATAATATCTGCTCTATTTTTATATAATATTTTTAATATTGCATATACAATAAATATAAAACTAAAATAAAAAATTGTTTTATACCTTAAAAAGATTACCCCTAGTACATATGCAAGTGTTATCAATAAAAACAAGCACTTTTTTCTTTCTTTGATGTTTTTTATTGTGATAATAAATATCACAAAATATATAATTTCAGGTAACATTCCTAATAAGAAACTAATCATTAGATTTTTTATCATTTTCACCACTTCTTTACTTTTGTATGATTATTAAAACATATGTTATACTTATTTCAATTATTCCATTTTTTTATGAATTTTTTTTAATCTGCTTGACTTAAATCTTTAAGCCATGTATAATAGAAATAAGCATGCATTGATTGTATGCCTAACAGGAGAAAAGATAGTCGGTCGCCAAATCGGTTCTATCTTTTCTCTTTTTCTTTTATATTATTACATAGCAAGTAAAAAATGTAAAGGGATAATGTCGAAAAATATCATTTTTTTGTATTTGTTGACATATATTTTTTACTTGTAAAAAATATATCTATGATTCGTTTTACTTTCAAAAATTGTTTTACGTAAACAGAATATATGTTTTGCATTTTTTTGTATTTTCCTATTCTCTCAGCCTTTTTACGCTTTTATAATTACACAACATTTCATTATTTGTAAATTTATTATATTGTTTTAAAATTTATATATTCATTTTTTACTTACCCAAGTTAACATATATATTATTATATCACATTAATTACAATTGTCAACATTTTTTTATTTTTATTTTTTTGTTGACTTTTGTAATTGTTAATAGTAAAATACAAATAAAGGAGGTTTTATTATGAATCTTTCAAATACAGAATTAGGTGAATTTTTAAGAAGTATTAGAGAAAGTCTGGGATATAGTACATATGATGTCAACAAACTATGCAATATTTCTCCTAGTTATCTTTCGCTTGTGGAAACTGGAAAAAGGAAACCTAGTGCAACTATCTTAAAGAAATTAGCTCCTATATATCATTTAGATTATATTGATTTATATAAAAAAGGAGGTTATATAGATTTTAGTCAGAATAAAAAAAGTCTTAAATATAAATCTGAAAAATCAAAAAGTTCAATAATAAAAATTCCTCTCTTAAATGTAATAAAAGCAGAATATGATTATATGTCACAAGAAAATTGGGAAAATATGATTGAAGTTGATAAAGCAATAGTAAAAGATTCTTCTTGTTTTTTTGCTTTTAAGGTAAAAGAAGATAGCATGTCTCCTATATTAATAGAAAATGATATTGTTATTGTAAAGAAACAAGAAGATTTTGAAAATGGCGACTTAGTTGTTGCTATTGTAAATGGTAATGAAGCTATAATCAGAAAAGGAAAAAAAGCTGAAAATAGTATTTTATTTCAACCTTTAAATACTAACTATGAACCACTTATTTTTACATATGATGAGGTAAAAAGTATTCCTATTACAATTATTGGAATTATAAAGCAGTTAAAAAGAGAGTTTTAATTAATATAAGTTATATAGTTAGATATTCTTTCAGTAATATTCTAGAAAAGAGGTGTTACTATACAAATGAAAAAATATATCAAATTAACTGCAATTATCATGATTCTTTTGATTTTAAAAGAATTTGATGATTGAACCATAAATATTACCATTGGCCTGTTAGTCTTTTCCAGTACAATATTTTACAAATGTTATACATTAAATCACTCTGCTTATAATCTAATGTTACATTAATCATTATATATCAAATTTTAATAACATAAAAGTGCTGGAAATACTATAATTCTTATATAAGCAACTACATAAATAAAAAAAGCTCACATCTGTAAAATTGACGATTTAGATGTAAGTTTTTCTATCTATATCGGCAAAACCACGTTTGTGGGTTTGTCATTTCCTATTTTTATTATACTTGAGATTTTAAGTAATATCAAACATTATTCAAATAAAATGTAAAATTTGCATGATAATTTTATTTATACCAATAATGTTTATAAAAATAACATAATAAATCAATAGTTTCTCTATTAACATTTTTTTCATTGAATATATCTTTTTTATCTATTTTTGTTTTATAATAATCATTTTTATACTTCTTTATATTTTGTAATATCTCTAAAGGAATCTTCATTACTGTTATTTTATCCATATAACTTAATATTTCATATAGTTCTTTATAAGTATTAGATGAAATCATTTTTATCCCTTTCTTATTTTTCAAATGCTTCAACTATGTTAGGCTTAAATAATTCACAATTTTCTACTCTAGAAGCTCCTTCTTCTATTCTTGAGACTCCCAATTCAGATAGTAAATCACTACCTGATTTTCTAGAAAATGTTTTTTTGTCTACTTCTTGAGCACCAAATAGTTTATTTATCATATCAATTACTTCATCACAGCATTTTAGCATACTATCTTCTGTATAATCATTTGTAACAGTTATGTCCATACCAGAATTATGCTCTCTTTGAAATCTTTCAAAATGAGCAGTATATGAATTAATATCAGCTCCGTTTTCTATATTTAGAATGATGTAACATTTTTTTTATAGAAGATGGTTGTATATATACTTTTAAAATGTTGGCATCTCCCATAGCTTCCTTTATTTCTTGGGAACTAAAAAAGACAAATGCATCTGTATCTGAAAATATTACTACTTTATTTTTTGGTCTTATTAATTGAGAGAGTTTTAAGTTTAATACACCACGTTCTAATAGTTCGTCAGAGTCAAAACAAATTGCACCATTTATCCTCTCTTGTAAATATCTAGAAAAAGTAGTTTTTCCAGAATCTGCATAGCCAGATACTAATATTAACATTTTTTTATCAGAGCTATAATCTAAATATGTATATTTTTGATTATAGTGTTCATCTGGTTGTAAAGAAACTAAGCTTGATTCCTCCTGTATTGATGATACTAATTCATTAATAAATACATTCCTTTCATCAACGTTTTCAAAAGATGATGAATGTTTTAAATTATTAGTTCCAATTGTTTCTTCTACTCTATCTGCTAAATCTATAATTGTTTTTCTAAATTCTAACATTTTCCCTGTATATGGAATTTCTTCTCCATCTATTCCTTCCCATTGCATGGCAGAATATTTTTCATATCGCCTTTTTCCTAGTTCAAAAGCTAATAATACAGGTAAAGTTTGCTTTTCTTCTGGAATCAATACTATTCGAGAGCCTTGTTCATCTCTTGGATATATTAATTTCGGCTCATCATAGACCATTTGAATTAAAAATTCCTCTGACATCAGTTCCATTGGTATGTATTTGATTTCTTCTTCAAAATTAAATATATCTGGGTTTGAAAAAACGATTTGACAAATTCTAGGAGACCTAAAATCTGTTTTTACTGAACTCAAATAAGTTCTTACAGATGAACTTCGAGTATGCTTCTTTTTCCAAATTGGTAGTAATCTCTGTAAGTCTTTATATACATCTTCTTCGTTTTGGTATTTTGTTCCACTAGATTTTTTCTTTCCCATTAATGTTTTCTCCAATCTTATTAAATTTTAAAATTAAACAATCTTTATAAATTGTATCATAAATTCTGTCAAAAATCAAATTTTATGTAAATTCAAAGTATTGCTAGCATGCATTTGACTATTTATTACATTAAACCAATAGAATGTAGCTTTATTTTGTTCTATTGTTTCTATCTCCATAAGCTTAGTCATTGCAAACATTACAAGTTTATACTTTCCCAAATTTATAATAAAAATAGGATTAACTTTTGAAAACTCACATATAAATTCAAGTCGTTGTTTTAGACATTCTTCAAATTCTAATTCTTGCTTAATTATCTTCATTTAAGACACCTTCCCTTTCATTTGGATGATTTTGAGTTGCTTTTTTAAAACAACAAAAAATCAACCAGATTTTTTATTTCTGATTGATTTTGTATCTATTGTTCTAAAAAGTTCAAACAAAAACGTCATTGGAGGCAGTGGCCGTATAGACTAGTCTCTCTAATCAGCTCTAATAGTGAGTTTATTTAATTTAATGAATTTATTTTGTCTCATTTTCGTCACATATAAATTAATCTATTTTATATTATTTTTTTGATATATATAATTAATGTTAATAACAAAACATTTATTTATAATATTGGTTGAAAAACTTTATTTTATATCGTAGAATTAGCCTTATAAAATTAGAATAATAAATTAGATGAGGTATAAAAATATATTTGAAATTTTAAAAGATAAATGAAAAATTGTAGATGAAGTTAAACGAATT
This sequence comes from uncultured Clostridia bacterium, assembly GCA_944390535.1. Classification (GTDB taxonomy): domain Bacteria; phylum Bacillota; class Clostridia; order TANB77; family CAG-508; genus CAG-269. Next base: position 87,187 of record CALXQV010000043.1, read on the forward strand.
TTTATTTTATTAAATACAGATTGTATAAAGATACACTATGCAGGAGATAAAACAATAAGTCAATTAAAAGAGAAAATGAAATGATAGAAATGGAGGTAAATTATATGCAAGATTTAACAAAAGGTGATTTAATTATATATGAAGACGAAAACGATAAGAATGAATTTGAAAAATTTAGAATAAAGCAAGACAAAAAAACTCTAAAACTCGCTTAAATACGATACTTTTTAATTAAAAGTTATTTTAACCCATTTTTAATCCAATTAATTTAATTTTATATAATATTGTATAATTTTATATAACACATACTAAAAATTTAATAATTTTCTATTTGACATTTCCTAAAGTTTTGTGTATAATATAGATAGAAAATGAGAACACAGATAATGTGTGTTACCCAATATAATTGAAATACACCACTAGCTCTGCGAAAGCGTATGTGGTGTATTTTTTATTGCTTATTAGTCCACATTATGTATATGACACATAATAAGGCAATGTTTATAGTAATTGAAATCATAAATCCATATATTAAAAATAGTAAGAAATTAACCATAAACTATCACCTCCTTGCTCTCAACAAAAGTTGAGGTTTAGAGGTAACACCCACATCTGCTTTTATCTCATTTTCTACAATCAATACTATATAACTTTTGTTTGCAAAAATCAAGCGAACATATAAAAAATAATCAAGAAAATTTTAAGTTTAGAAAAACATTATTTTCCATTACGCAAGTGAACAAAACAAATTTTTTCATTTTTTATATCAAAAAGGATAAGTAACTATATTTTTACTTATCTCTTTTATCTATTAAGTTTGATTTTAATTTAGAAGAACAAGAAAAAATGTGTTTTTTATTGAAACTATTTTTTTAAATGTTTTGGATGTGGTTTATTATTTTTATGTTCTCTATAGTATTCAAATATTAATGCTAGTATTAGCTCTATTGTACCGCAGATAATTTTAGCATTTATACCTATTTTAGCTTCAAGTATAGTAGACAAAATCATCAATAATGCATTTACTATTGTAATAATATAAAGCCTTCATCATTCCTCCTTTTCTATTATATTATGAAAATTATAGAATAACTATTAACTTGTATTAAATTTCCTTGGACTTTCCTCCATTTCTTTTTATTTAGCATTTGTCACTTCTAACTGCTAATAATATTATCATATATCTTGTACTTTATCAAATAGCACATTAAATTATTATAGAAAACAATATAAGTTAATTAAATAACGCTGTTTTAACTTTTATTTAAAAATGCTACTCTTTATTTTAACCCATTTTCAACCCCAAAAAATTAATTTATTCAATTCAAAATTGTTATAACCCTTGAAAATACTACCTTTTTATTTTTAAGATAAAAGTAGATAAAAAACGAGAAAACATTGATATATCAACATTTTCTCGTTTTTCCCTTGGAGGCGACACCCGGATTCGAACCGGGGATCAGAGTTTTGCAGACTCGTGCCTTAGCCACTTGGCTATGTCGCCATATATTACAATATATGTTCTACTTTTATAAATAGAACCAAAATAGTTTGCAAAAATTGGAGCGGGAAACGGGGCTCAAACCCGCGACCTCTGCCTTGGCAAGGCAGCGCTCTATCAACTGAGCTATTCCCGCATTTCGCAAATAATATGATAACAAATATATTCGTGAAAGTCAAGACTTTTTTCAAATCTCTGTTAAAATGGATTGAAAGAGAGAAATTTTAAAAGATTGTCATATTAAGCTTTTGACAACCTTTCATATTCTAATCTCCAATAGGTGCATAATCATCTGTGACAACTGGCCTATTACTTCTAAAGTCTTTTACTTCATTGCTTAATAGGCTATTATACTCTTCTTCTTTGTCAGTATTTATATTTCCATTTCCTTTAATACCAACTAAAATCAAATTCTGTTTTTCGCTGTTTGAGTAATCTGGGTTTACTTTAAACACCTTTACATTATCAAAAATTGCTTGATAAGTACTATATTCATATTCAATAAAATCTGCATCCTTACCTTCAATCGCCGATATGATATTGGTTATGACTGTTCCATCTTCTTCTAAGCTATCATATACTTTTTGCATAGCTTCATAAGTTGTCAATTCAAATGGAGCATTTATCCCTTTAAAAGCATCTATAAAAATGGTATCATATTTTTTCTTGTTATAGTTTAAATAACTTCTTCCATCTTGTGTTATTAATCCAAGATTAGGATGATTTTTGTCTAAACCAAATTCTTCTTCTGCAATCTCTGTCATTGTTCTATCGATTTCTACAACATCGATTGTTTTATCCTCATATTTTTTTAAATAATGCATGGGATATGTGTATGCTGCTCCACCTATCATCAATGCATTTTTTGCTTCTTTATTATAGTATTCAAATAAATCATAATAATATAAATAGGTTGCTCCCATTTCTCCTGTTTCTTGATTGATATATGATTCTATTCCTGTATCCACTTGCAAAGTTTTATATGTATTTTCACCTACATTGACATTTGTTACCCATATTCTGCTATATTCAGAATCAATGTCTTTTGTTATTTGAGTATTATTTAATTTAAATAAATAATTCCCTAATAAATTAAAACCAATAATTATCAATAACTCTAGTATCATCAAAACATAGAATTTTTTGTCTTTCTTATTAAATAAATATATAGATAATATCCATAATAAGATAGAACAAGCTAAAATAATATTTCTAACACCTAAATTTGGTATTAAGACAAATCCTGCAAAAAAAGTTCCAAAAATGCTTCCTATTGTGGATAGTGATGATATTTTTCCTGATGTTGCACCTACATGGTCCATACTATTATTTTTTATTTTAACTGCTATAGGTGATACAGTTGCTAACAAAAAGCTTGGTACCCCAAAAGTAATTGTTGCACATGTAATAGCAACAAAAATTAAATTACTTGAGAGCTGAGATAATACATCTATTAATACAACTTCTAATATTGGTATAATACTTGTTGCAATAGCAGAAATTAATAAATAATTTGATAACATCTTTATATCATTTTCTTTGTTTTTATCTGCCATTTTTCCGCCAAACCAATATCCTATACTCATACTTGTTAGCATAATACCAATAATTGTTGTCCATATTAAATTAGAGCTCCCTACATATGGTGATAATACTCTTGCTGCAATCAATTCTAACATCATTGTTAATGCACCACTTAAAAACACTGTAATTTCTAATGAATATTTTTTCATATTTTATCCTCTTTTTATTATCTTTTTTCTTACATCATAGTTTGTATTTTTCTTTTTACGTTTCGACTTTTTTACATTATTCTATTATGCATTATCTTATATTTTTCATTTCTATTTCGTTGTTTTTTTATTTTTTGTTGTTGATTTTTTTGTTTTTCTTGTTGTTTTGCTAATTTTTTTCTTTGTTGTCTTATTTTCTTTTTCAAAATCCATTTTTTCTTCTGGATTCCATTCTTCTCCTACTTTTGGTTTGTTCCATGAAATGTAGTCACATGATTTTGGATTATTTTCACAAATATAGTATTTTCTTCCCCTTTTTGTTTTTCTAACTTGTACGATTGCCCCACATTTTGGACATGGTACATCAATTGTTTCTACAATTGGCTTTGCATTTTTACATTCTGGATACCCAGGACATGCTAAAAATTTACCATATCTACCATATTTATATACCATCATTCTTCCACATTTTTCACATTTCACATCTGAAACTTCCTCAACCATTTCTACATGTTCTAATTCTTTTTCTACTTTTTCTACTTCTTCCTCAAATGGTCCATAAAATTCTCGAATCATACTCTTCCATTTTTCATGTCCTTCTTCTATCTCATCAAACTCATTCTCTATTTTGGCAGTAAATTCCACATTAATAACATCTGTAAAATTTTCTGTTAATAATTTATTTACGACTTTTCCTAATTCAGTTGGATATAATTGTTTCTTTTCTTTTTCAATATATCTTCTTTCCAGAATGGTAGTAATTGTTGGCGAATATGTACTAGGTCTTCCTATTCCTTTTTCTTCTAAAGCTTTTACCAAACTTGCTTCTGTATATCTTGGTGGTGGTTCTGTAAAGCTTTGTTTAGGATTTAATTTTTTTAGTGCTACTTCTTGATTTACTTCAAGTTCTGGAAGCATGCCTTCTTGCTCTGTTTCTTCTTTATCTGTTCCTTCAACATATAATGTCATAAATCCTTTAAATTTTAATAATTGTCCATTTGCTTTAAAATCATATGCATTTGCCTTAATATTTACATTCATTGTATCATAAACCGCTGGTGCCATTTGACTTGCTAAAAATCGATTATATATTAATTTATATAGTTTATATTGGTCATTTGTCAAACTCTCTCTTATACTATCTGGCTCAATATCAATATAGGTTGGCCTAATTGCTTCATGGGCATCTTGTGCATCTTTTTTTGTCTTATAATATCGGTTTTCATAATATTTTTCACCATAAACTTTTGCAATTTGTGTTTTAGCAACACTTCTTGCTTCTTCAGATATTCTTGTTGAGTCAGTTCTCATATAGGTAATTAAACCTACGGTTCCTTTTTCAGGTATTTTTACCCCTTCATATAATCCTTGTGCAATCGACATAGTTTTCTTTAAGGTAAAACCTAATTTTCTTGATGCTTCTTGTTGCATTGTACTTGTTGTAAACGGTGGTGCAGGCGTTCTTTTTTTCTCACCTTTTTTCAGTTCACTTACTACATATTTTGCATTTTGTATATTATCTAAAATAGCTTGAACCTCATCATTTGAATGAAGTTCTAATTTCTTTCCATCTTTTCCATAAAAATGTGCTTCAAATGCTTTTTTTGTTTTGCTGTCTTCTAAATCTGCATAAATATTCCAGTATTCTTCTGGAATAAATTTTTCTATTTCATTTTCTCTATCTACAATTAATTTTACAGCAACAGATTGCACCCTTCCTGCTGATAGTCCTCTTCTTACTTTTTTCCATAATACAGGACTAATTTTATATCCTACAATTCTATCTAATACTCTTCTAGCTTGTTGTGCATCCACTAGATTAACATCAATATCTCTTGGCTCTTTAATGGCTTTTTGAACAGCATTTTTAGTAATTTCATTAAAAGTCACTCTGACAATTTTTGCTTTTTCTTCTTCTAAGATTTTTGCCAAATGCCATGCAATTGCTTCTCCTTCACGGTCAGTGTCAGTTGCAATATATATTTTCTTTGCTTGTTTTGCATCTTTTTTTAATGATTTGATTAAGTCTCCTTTTCCTCTAATATTTATATATTCTGGTTCAAAATCATTTTCTATATCAATTCCCATTTTTGATTTTGGTAAATCTCTTATATGTCCCATTGATGCAACAACTTTTGTACTACCACCTAAAAATTTTTTTATCGTATTTGCTTTAGCTGGTGATTCCACAATAATTAATTTATCAGCCATTTAGACTTCCTCCATTATTTTTCTTATTTCATATATAGTATTCTAGCTTAAAAGAAGATATTTTGCAAGTTTTTTATAAATTTTATCTAATCGGGAAATTGGGGACGGACTCATTTTTCCCTTTTTTGTCTTTCTATTATTAAACTATCGTATTATTGCATAATTTTATGTATTATTTATTCTTAAAGTCAATATACTTTATAAAATTTATTTTTATAATTTATATATTATAAAATTCTTGTTGAAAAAAGGGAAAAATGAGTCCGTCCCCAATTTCCCTCAAACTTTGCTTCAAAACTTAAAATAGCTTTTTACTTAAATCTTCTAAAACATCTTCCACTCCAATAGGTGTCACTTCATTTTCTTTGAACAATTTTAATATTTTTTCTACTTTTTGCTCATCATTTGATAAATAGGTTATTTCTTTATTTTCTATTTTTGTATGATTTGGTATATATTCTGTTTTTACTACTGCAATACCAAATTTTGCATTTTCTTTTTTTACAAATTGGTCTTCATTTATCTTTTTATAATATTCTAATTTTATAGGATAGTCTATTCCTGCCTCTATTAATTTTTCTTTCTCAATAAATTTTCCAGCAAAAAAAGTTCTCATCAATCATCTCTCCTTTTCTTTCGTACTTTTCCATAATACTATGAAGACATTCATTTTGCAAGAACTTTTCGTCGCATTATTTTACATATTTCTACTATTTTTTATCTTCTCTCTATTTTTTCGATGATATATGAGCAATAATTATTTTATATATTTTTATAATATATCTTCTTTGCAAAATTCGATAGATTTAGACACTTGCTTTGTTTTATAATATGGATAATTAATAAATTGGATTTTTAAATTCCACTTTTCGATTATTCCATTTAAAAATAGTAGTAACCTCTTTTATTTTCATTACTACTATTTCTCTTTTATATATTTTCTTCTTCATTTCCTGTTTGTTTTAAACGTAAGTATCCTAGTTCTTCCCAACTGTTATATGCTAAATTTAATCTAAATACCAATTTCGGTTTTGGACCTGCTCTATTTTTATCTACAACACAAGCATAATACCTGACATCTGGATCTTCAAATTTTTCTAAATCATAAAATATTGTATCGACTTCTTTTAATGAATATTCATATTCTTGTAGATGGTCTCTATTAATTTGCTTTATTAAGCATAATGTATCTAATACTTCTTTTACTGTTCTACTAACTGCTAAATCATTAACATCCAAATTAATTGGTAATGTAGAAGCTTCTGCTAATTGTAAAGAAGAACAGATGAAGATTTCAAAGTTTTGTGCAATATTTGATAAAATGGTAGCGGTTTTCTTAATTTCTTCTGGATTACCAATATTGGCTGTATCTGTTTTTAGTGTATCATAAAATACATATTCTATCTTTTCTTTATAATAATAATTCATAATAACTTTTTTTAATTCATCATTGGTATGGTCTGTTATATTCATAAAATAGATAGAATTATTAATTTCTTTATTAATCCAATCTGTTATGCTAATTACTTGTCTAAATTGTGTAGATTCTTTTTCTAATCTTTTTATAAAGTCTTTTTGCTTTTCATCTTTTTCTTTTAAAACATGCCCCTTTTCATCCACTTTTACTTTTTTAGGGTCATCTGCTTTAAATTGTAGTGCTAAAATCTCATTTTCTGTGATACTGACTGTTTGTCCATGAATTTTTTGAATTTCTGGGTTATTAACAATCGTGGTGATTAAACATAGCTTCATTTTTTCTTCTGACATTTCGTTTGAAATAATTAATACTTTTTTCTTATTGACAAATGCTGTATATGCTGCCAAGTCAATTGCAAATCTACTCTTTCCTGAGTTAGATGGCATAGCATATGCCATTGTCTCCCCTTTTCTTATTCCTTTAAACACTTGTGTCAAGATTGGAAATGGCAATGATAGTCCATTTGCTAAATTATTAGAGCCTTCTTCAATAAAGTTAGTTAGATTTTTATTTAATATTGTTTGCTTAAACTTTTCTGTTACAGTTACTTGATTGATTGCCGATTCTACTTCTTCAACTGACATTTGGTCATATAAATCATAATCAATAATTTCAATAATTTTATCTTGTATTGTCTTTATTGGATTACTTAAATACGCTCTTCTTAATACAAATATTTTTTTTAAATCTATATAGATTTTTTCCATATCATAATTTTTATCTCTTACATTTTTCTTTAACTCATTTTTAAATTTATATACCTCTTCTGAGTCTTTCGCAAAATTGAAACCATCTTTTGCTACTTCTGGAGTATATTTTGCACCTTCTGTAAATAATACGCTTTTATATACATTTAATATGTTGTCATCTTCGAAGTAACATTCTTTATATATATAATAATACCTCGCAATAGATTTCGGATTTTCTAGTAACAGTCCCATAAATATATATTCTAATTCTTTATTTATCAATTTAGGAGGAAATACCCCTTCTTCTTTTTCTTCTATATTTTCAACTTCTACATCTTCTTGTTCTTTATTCTCATCATTTAATTCTTTTAGTTTTACTAATGCCTCTTTATATTCTCCGTTCTGGACAGCTAATTTAATTTCTTTTATTTTTTTTCTGTTCTCTTCAGTTATTGGTATTTGATCAATTATTTCATATAATTTTTTTTCTGTTTCATTAACCATATTTCTGCCTCCTACTTTATTAGAATTTTTACTTCTTTATTTTTTACAAGTTCTTTAAATTTTATAGCATCTTCTTTACTTCCTACAATACTTCCATAATGTGTCGGTATTACTACTTTTGCTTTTATATGATTCGCTAACTCAGCTGCTTCTTGATAATTCATTGTATATGTTCCACCAATAGGAATATATGCTTCATCACATTCTATATTTTGAATCTCTTCTATATTATCGGTATCTCCTGCAATATAATATGTTTTGTGATTTACTTCAATGATATATCCTACCCATTTATTTTCCTTTGGGTGAAAAGCTTTGTTTACATTATAGGCATATGTGGTTTTGAAATGTAATCCTTGAATATCATAAGTTTCATTTGGTTCAACAGCAAATACATTTTCTTTTGGAAATCCTGTTTCTGCTTTTTCTTTTATATCTTTTGTAACAATATATACTGTATGTTCTTTTTTTACTTTCTCAATATCTTCTAAAGAAAAATGGTCATAATGTGAATGGGTAAAAAATATATAATCTGCATCATGATATGTTTTATCTATTTTAAATGGATCTATATAGATTGTAATCCCTTCTGTTATTCTTATACTATTATGGCATAATACTTCTATCATATGATTCCTTCCTTTCTCAAAATATACTTTATTTTCATAATATCCCCCATATTTATCATCATTGTTACTATATCATATTTTTTCCTTATGAACAACAAGAAATACAAGATTTATTCTCTCCTTATTTTTCATCTTCTTTTCTAAATTTTATTAAATCTTCCACTCCCATTTTCCCTGCTCTCGTTATGAAATTATATCCGTATTTTTGTTTTAATTCATCAATGGTCTTATCTAATTTTTCTTGTTTTTTATTTTTGACTTGGTTTTGAAATAACGATATTTGCATCTCTTCTTTATCTGTTAAATCATCGACTCTAACACCAATTAATCTAATAGGTGTTCCTTTTCTATACATTTGCTCTAATAATCCTTTTGCTACTTCTAAAATTTCTTTTGTACTTGCTGTTGCATTTGGTAATTTTCTTTGATGTGATGTATCTACAAAATCTTTATTTCTTAGTTGTACATTAACAACCCTTGCTAACATTTTGTGTCTTCTCAATCGATAGGTTACTTGTTCTGTTAAGGCTAACAGAATTTCTTCTAGCTTTTCTATATCTGAAATATCCTCTGGTAATGTAACAGAGTTTCCTATTCCTTTTGGTTTTTCTGGCATGTATTTTACTTCAGAATTATCTATTCCATTAGCATATTCCCACATCATCGTTCCATGCTTACCAAATTTATCTTCTAAAACTTTTTTATTTGTTTTTGCTAATTCTCCTATGGTTCTAATTTGCATATTATATAGTTTAGGAACCGTTCGTTTTCCTAACATGAATAGTTCTGATATAGGAAGCACCCACATTTTACTTGGTATTTCATTTTCAAAAAGTGTATGTATTCTATCTGGCTTTTTAAAATCTGATGCCATTTTTGCTAACAGCTTATTATGTGCTACTCCGACATTTACTGTAAACCCTAATTCTTCTCTAACTCTTCGATTAATTTCTCTTCCTTTATTTAATAATGTATCTTTCATTAAATAATGTGTCATATCTAAAAAACATTCATCAATACTAAATCTTTCGATTTTATCTGTATATTCTAATAACAACTGATATAATCGATTTGAATATTCTCTATACACCTTAAAATTTGAAGGAAATATTTTTAGTCCTGGACATTTCAATCTTGCTTGATAAATTGTTTCTGCTGTTTTGATACCACATTCTTTTGCTTTCATACTTTTGGCTAAAACAATCCCTGACCTTTTGGATTCATCTCCTCCAATCACAGCTGGTATCTCTCTTATATCTACTTCACTTCCATTTTTTATCATATCTAATGCTGTCCAACTTAAAAAAGCATTATTGACATCTACATGTAATATCTGTCGTTCCATATTATCACCAATTAGATTATAGAATGTATGTTTGGTTTTGTCAATATTTTAGGTGGAGATTTTATTCTCCACCTAGTTTTCTTTTTTGTGCCATATAAGTAAATTTGCTAAGAATGGTTGTTGGTAATAGTTTTGCTCCAAGTCTTGCAATTTTTACATCTAATCCTGGAACAATATAAAATTTCCCTTTTTCTAATTTTTGAATAGCATATTTTGCTACCTCCATACTATCAGCTTCTCTTAAATGAAAATCTACATTGGCTACTTTATTGAAATTTGTTTCTACTGGTCCTGGACATAAGATGCTAATTTGTACTTTAGAATGCTCTTTTTTTAATTCTTCTCTAATCCCTTCTGATAGTTTTACCACATAATTTTTGGTCGCATAATATGTTGCCATTAATGGACCTGGCATAAAACCTGCAATTGATGCTACATTTAAGATTTTTCCATTATTTTTTTCTTTCATATCTGCTAAATATAACTTTGTTAATATATGATAAGCTACAATATTTGTTTTTATCATGTTTATATCTTTTTCTAAACTGGTTTTTGTGAAATTTCCACAGTCTCCAAACCCTGCATTATTAATTAAGATATCCACATTTTGTACCTGATTGTGGATTTCTTTACAGTTTTCTTCTATACTTAAATCTTTCGCTATGATTTCTATTTTTGCATCTTTTTCTAATTCTTTTTTGATTTCTTCTAATTTCTCAATATTTCTTGCAACTAACACTAATTCATCTGCTTTTTTTGCTAGTACTCTTGCCATATCTCTTCCTATTCCTGATGATGCACCAGTGATTAAAACTTTCATATATTTACCTCTTATATCTTATTATTTGTGTTTTCCTTCATTTTATTATATTTTTTTCTGACTTTCAAGTTTTTTTCACATTGCCACTAGTGATAGAATTTCTGATACTCTTTTCAAGTATTAAAATTTAAAGGTAATAATGTATAAAATTACTAATCATTCATATAATATTAGTGTCAATCTAGTTTGACAAGTTAAATATTATATGCTAAAATATATTTAACTTAACCCTCTACTACTTTTTGTAGTAAGACGGGAGCCTAAATGATTTTGGAGAGTTCTAGCAACTCTCCTTTTAAGTTATATATTATTTTGTAAAAAATTTGATAATCTGTTTATCAATTAAGTCAAGCGATTCACTAGATATTTTTACATTTCTTCTAACAGTATCTTTAAAAATCCTCTGTTTGCTAATTGTTGTTATTTGATTAATCAAAGCAATGCTATCTTTCTTCATCCTAGAAATTTCGTTTTCCATCTTTTTAATATATTTTTGTTCCTTTTCAATTATATTTTGAATATTAATAGGTATATCTTCTATTTTTTCTAATTCATCTAATATTTGTTGTAACTTTTGCTTTTCTTTTTCAATTTTCTCTTGAAAAACATTATAAAGTTCTTTTCCAAGATTTACAGAAGATGAAGCATATTTTTTATCATCTTTTCTTGATGTTAATGGAATAACATTCAAAGCACCATTTCTTGTGTTATCATATTTATTTAAAACAATACAATAATGCAATCCACCTAATTCATTTCCAATATTAAACCCTAAATTTACTTTTATAACATCTCCGCGAGAGTACATACCAGATTTTGCAATATCAAATATTCTTTCTTCATCATGATATACCGCATAATCATATATCCAATAAGCTAATAATTCGCTTTTCTTATATTCATTCAATTCTATATGTTTAAGAAATGATAAATCCAACCTAGTTAAAGAATTATCTTTATGTATAATAGCATTATTTTTTATCTCTATTTCATTTTCGTTCATTATATCATCTCCTTGCATAATTTGAAACAATTATATCAAACAAATGTTTATTATGCAATAGATATGAAAAATATTTTTATTATGTTATAATTTATAAAACAGTCGATGAGCCAATTATTTTTCAAATTACTTTTTTTCTTTATTTCTACTAAATTTATGAAATATAATTCCTACCGCATGAACAATTTTAGTTGAATTGTTATTCGCAACTGTTTTCCCTAAAGCTTTTCCTCCAACGGTTATGGCTGAAACCAAGGCACTTAGTAAAAACTGTACATCAAAATGTAATCCAAATTGATTTGTGATTTTTAGTGCAATTAAAGCACTAATTGCACCACTTAATACTCCGACAAATATCACCAATAACATCGGCACAGATATTGGCAACTCTAGGTGCATTTCTAATTAATTTTATCGAATCTCTAGAACCTTTTACTTTTTTTGTTGCTTTTGCATGGAATTCATGTTCATTTGCAACCGTAACTGCTACACCTATGATATCAAATATAATACCTACTAAAATAACTGCCACTAGAATTAGCATAGCTGGTATTAAACTTAAATTTGATACACCATTTGATGATATGTATGAGAATACAATGGATAATATAAATGTCATGAAAAAGACTTCTATAAACCATTTAATATTTTCATCTTTCTTTTTTTCTTTCTCTTTTTTTCTTTTTGTTTGTTCTATTTTTTCCTTGACTTCTTCTATTTCTTTTTCATTTTCTTTTTGTGTTTTTGCACTTTCTTGTCTAACTGCTTTTTTCATTTCTTGCATCATTTTTTCACTTTCATCTTTGCACGGTTTTCCTTTTTCCTTTTTTACGTTTTCTTTCAATTTTATTTCTTTCCTTTCACTTTGAGGGATTTTGGGGACGGCCACATCTTTCCCTTTTTCTTTATATATTACTTCATAATCATAAAAATTTAATCAAAAAGGGAAAGATGTGGCCGTCCCCAAAATCCCTTTTTAATCAAAAGAGGAAATGCTCGAGTTTTCCCAAGATTTCCTCTTATTGTTTTTAATTGAGATGGTAAAAGTCTAAGTAAATTTTACAGTTTAGGTCTGGTCGAATTTCTCTATTTTCCACATAGCATTACTGCTATTGCCGTTTCCGTTTAAGGAAAATATCTATAATTTATTTTATAGATACCAGATTGCCACTTAAATCTGTACCTTCATCCAAAGACCTCTATGCTTCTATGGAAGCAAACATTCTAGAAGTTTTCCTTAACATACTCTACAAGTTTATTAGTCCTTTTTGCAAATGAAATTTCATAAGTACAGTAAAACTAATTTGGCCAAAACTATGTTTTACTAATGATTTAATCCCAATACATTCACTCAAGACAGGCTACTCTGTGCTTTTTGTGTCTTGGCACGCATCACAGGTTACTCTTAAATTATGTATAAAAAGATA